>NZ_VWWH01000053.1:0-51110 GCF_011753045.1 Burkholderia sp. Ap-955 | reverse complement strand
TTGCCTGATGACCATAGCGAGTCGGTCCCACCCCTTCCCATCCCGAACAGGACCGTGAAACGACTCTACGCCGATGATAGTGCGGATTCCCGTGTGAAAGTAGGTAATCGTCAGGCTCCCTAAGCCAGAAACCCCCGCTCGAAAGGCGGGGGTTTTTGCATTTCAGCGGCGGAAATGCATAAGGGACTGGGGGTGGCGGCCTGGCCGGAGTTTCCACATCGCCTCTCCCAAATACAACCACTCGCCGCTCCCCGGCACGCCAATTGGCCAGTATCATCCGCGATACCCTGGCCTATTGCTCCTATCTTCGAGCAAAGCTGCAATATCTCTCTCCCGTGCCTCGGTCAGCACGCTCGTACGTGATCGGCTTGCCATCGTCGACAACGAGTGTCGGGTCGCCATGCAAATCCCCCCGCGGACGACACGCCGAACCACCGAAGCGAAGCCGATTCCTCCAATCGCGTTTCGGCCAAATACCTCAGAACCCGTACGAAATGAACGCTTTATTCGGCGTGTCCACGTAAAATTTGCGAATCCCCATCTCTGCACACAAAACGATGAACGCCGCCATTCAGGTAGCCCGGGCCGTTTGCCCGCATGATTGTCCGGACACGTGCGCAATGCGTGTGACTGTCGAAAACGGCAAGGCGATCAAGGTCACGGGCGATCCCGACCATCCGCCGACACAAGGCGTGTTGTGTACGAAAGTCAGCCGATACGCCGATCGCGTTCATCACCCTGACCGCCTCACCGTCCCGCTCAAGCGCATCGGTGCCAAAGGGGACGGGCATTTCGTACCCATCAGCTGGGACGAGGCGTTCGATGAGATCGGCCGTCGTCTCGGTGAAATCGCGGCGCGCACACCGGAAGCAATCGTGCCGTACAGCTATGCGGGGACGATGGGGCTCGTGCAGGGGGAGGGCATCGCCCAGCGATTCTTCCACAAGCTCGGTGCCTCGCGACTCGAACGCACGATCTGCGCGGCGGCCGGTGCAGCGGGGTTGCGTTACACCTATGGCGGCAGTCTCGGCATGCACCTCGAGCATTTCGAGGAAAGCGAGCTGATTCTGATTTGGGGAGCCAACCCGATCGCGTCAAGCCTGCACTTCTGGACGCGAGCGCAGGAAGCGAAGCGCCGAGGCGCACGTCTTGTCGCCATCGATCCGTATCGTTCGTTGACAGCGGAGAAGTGCCATCAGCACATCGCGTTGAAACCCGGTACCGACGGCGCGTTCGCACTCGGCATGATGCACGTCCTGATTACCGAGGACCTGCTCGATCACGATTACATCGTCAGCCATACGCTCGGCTTCGACGCGCTCAAGGAGCGGGCGATGTCCTATCCGCCGGAACGCGTTGCGCAGATCTGCGGGATCGACGCGTCGGAGCTGATCGACCTTGCACGTCGTTACGGTGCGACCCGCAAGGCATCGATCCGCCTCAACTACGGCATGCAGCGCGTTCGCGGCGGTGGCAATGCCGTCCGCGCGATCGCAAGCCTGCCGGCGCTGACGGGCGCCTGGCGGGATCGGGCCGGCGGGCTGTTGCTCTCGTCGTCGGAATCCGCGCCGGTCAACCAGGCTGCGCTGCTTCGCCCGGATTTGATGCCGGGCTGGCCGCACAAACTGCCGCGCCTCATCAACATGAACGCGATCGGCGACGCGCTGCTGCACCCGGGCGATGCAACCTTCGGGCCGAAGGTCGAGGCGGTGATCGTATACAACTCGAACCCGGTGGCTGTCGCGCCGGATTCATCGAAGGTCGCGGCAGGGTTCGCGCGTGACGATCTGTTCACGGTCGTTCTCGAACATTTCAAGACAGATACCGTCGATTTTGCCGACATTGTGTTGCCGGCAACCACGCAGCTCGAGCACCTGGACATCCACAAATCGTACGGTCACACCTATGTGATGGCGAACCTGCCGTCGATTCCGCCAGTGGGAGAGACGCGCCCGAATACGGAAATCTTCCGTGGTATCGCGCGCAGCATGGGGCTGGACGAACCGGCGCTCTATCACAGCGACGAAGAGGTCGCGCGCGCGGCGCTCCGCTGGGACGATCCGGTGCTCGACAGCGATTGGGACACGCTGAAGCGCGCCGGCTGGCTGAAGCTCAAGCTGCCGGAGGCGCCGTTCGCGAACGGTGGTTTCCGCACGCCGTCCGGCAAGTGTGAGTTCTACAGCCCCCGACTCGAGCAGATGGGCGCGGATCCCGTGCCCGACTACCTGCCGCCGTTCGAGTCGGCCGAGGCCGCGCCCGAGCTCGCCGCACGCTATCCGCTCGCGATGATCTCGCCGCCGGCTCGCCACTTCCTGAACAGTACGTTCGTGAACGTCGACAGCCTGCGTCATACCGAAGGCGAGCCGCATCTCGACATCCACCCGTCCGACGCCGATGCGCGCGGGATCGCCGAAGGTGACGTCGTCCGCATCTTCAACGACCGCGGATCGATGCAGGCGCTCGCGAGAATTACCGATCGCGCACGCGCAGGGCTCGTCGTCGGGCTGTCGATCTGGTGGAAGAAGCTGTCGCCGGACGGCAGAAACGCGAACGAAGTGACCAGCCAGGCGCTGACCGATCTTGGCAATTCGGCGACGTTCTACGACTGCCTCGTGGAAGTTGAGCGCATTTGATCGGATATCACCGTATGATCAGACGAATTTCCACGGAAGTTCGAAGTGGACATCTAACCCTGTTGTCTCGGAACGAGCGAGCCGTTACGATGCGTTTTAGCACGACCATTCGAAAATCTGTGAGGAGACGCGCGGCATGGACAAAATTTGGCTGAAATCGTACCCACCCGGCGTTCCAGCCGAAATTGACGCGTCTCCTTATCCCTCCGTTCCCGACCTGCTCGACGAGAGCTTCCGGCAGTATCGCGACCGAACGGCATTCGTCTGCATGGGCAAGGGCATCACGTACGGCGAACTCGACAAGCTGTCGCGCCAGTTCGGCGCATGGCTGCAATCGCGCGGGCTTGCGCGCGGGGCGCGCGTCGCGATCATGATGCCGAACGTGCTGCAGTACCCCGTGGCGATCGCCGCGGTACTGCGCGCGGGCTACACCGTCGTCAACGTCAACCCGCTCTATACGCCGCGCGAGCTCGAGCATCAGCTGAAGGACAGCGGTGCGGAGGCGATCGTCATTCTCGAGAATTTTGCATCGACGCTGCAGGCCGTCATCGCGAATACGAGCGTCAAGCACGTCGTCGTCGCATCGATGGGCGATCTGCTGGGCATCAAGGGATGGCTCGTCAACTACGTCGTGCGCAACGTGAAAAAGATGGTGCCTGCCTGGCAGCTGCCGTCGTTCACGCGCTTCAAGGCCGCGCTGTCGGACGGTGCGCGCCAGGCATTCAAGGCGCAGAAGATCGGCCCCGATGACGTCGCGTTCCTGCAATACACGGGCGGTACGACCGGCGTGGCGAAGGGGGCGACGCTGCTGCACCGGAACATCGTGTCGAACGTGCTGCAGGCGGGCGCTTGGCATCATCCGGCTCACGAGAAGTTTCCGGACGTGAAACAGTTCGTGACCGTTGTCGCGCTGCCGCTGTATCACGTGTTCGCGCTGACCGTCTGCGGATTCCTGACGATGCGTACCGGTGGCATGGGCATCCTGATCCCGAATCCGCGCGACATCGCCGGCATGATCAAGGAGCTGAAGGGCTACCAGATCTCGACGATCCCGGCGGTCAACACGCTGTACAACGCACTGCTGAACCACCCGGAATTCAATCAACTCGACCTGTCGAAGCTTGTGATCGCCAACGGCGGCGGCATGGCGATCCAGGAAGGCGTCGCGAAACGCTGGTATGAAAAGACCCATACCGCGATTATCGAAGGTTACGGGCTGTCTGAAACGTCGCCGGTGGCGACCTGCAACCCCGTGACGGCGACCGAGTACAGCGGGACGATCGGCTTGCCGCTGCCGTCGACCGAAGTGGCGATTCGCGACGACGCGGGCAACGACGTCGCGCTCGGCGAACCCGGCGAGATCTGCATCCGCGGGCCGCAGGTGATGGCCGGCTACTGGAACCGGCCGGACGAGACCGCGAAGGTCATGTTCGCGGACGGCTTCTTCAAGACGGGCGACGTCGGCGTGATGGATGCGCGAGGTTACGTGAAGATCGTCGACCGGAAGAAGGACATGATCCTCGTGTCGGGCTTCAACGTGTATCCGAACGAAGTCGAGGACGTGGTGGCGTCGCATCCGGGCGTGTTCGAGGTGGCGGCGGTCGGGGTGCCCGACGAGCATTCCGGCGAAGCCGTGAAGCTGTTCGTCGTGAAGAAGGACCCGGCGCTCACCGACAAGGACATCCTTGCCTACTGCAAGGAGCGGCTCACCGGCTACAAGCGGCCGAAGCTGGTCGAGTTCCGTACGGAGCTGCCGAAAACGAACGTCGGCAAGATCCTGCGGCGCGAACTGCGCGACGGACGCGCATAACGGCGGTCGATCGGAACGAAAAAGCCCGGCATGTGCCGGCTTTTTCGTTTGCGGCTTGACCCGGAAGAGGCTGTTTCCGCGCGAGGCGGCTTCTGGGGGGCTCGATGCGGCAGCAATGCGTTACGACGCAGCAAGGACGGGACGGTGCCTACTCGACGAGCGCATCGTAGTCGATACGGTTCGCCAGGCTCCGGCTTCGCGGCTGCACGACCGGAAAAGAAAAAGGCGCCCGAAGGCGCCTTCAATATGCTGCGGCTTGCCAGGCAAGCTGATTAGAACTTGTGACGGATGCCGACGCGTGCTGCGACCTGGTTGGCCGAGCTCGAACCTGCGAGACCGTTGATCGCTGCCGTCGCCTTCAGGACGTTGCCGTTCGAGTCGAGCACGTTGCCCGATGCGTGCTGGTACACGCCGATTGCGTACACGTCCGTACGCTTCGACAGGAAGTAGTCGACGCCCAGCGAGCCTTGGTGGTACTTGGCTGCCGAGTTGCCGTCGATCTTGCTGCCTTGCGTGTAGTCGTACGCAGCGCCGAGAATCAGCGCCGGGGTCAGCTGATACTTGAAGTTGATTTCGCCGTTGTTGAACGTCGCGGTCTGGTTCACGAACGGGCCTGCCGAGAAGCCCTTGAACTTCGTGTTCGAGTACGTCGCGCCGATCGTCGCTGCGCCGAACGTGTAGGCGCCGCCTGCACCGATGACCTGGTACGTATTCGCGTTGTTCGCGTACGCGCCGTAGATCGGCGACGAGACCGACGAAGACGCCGAGCCGTTGTTGAACATGCCGCCGAACTGGTTCGGCGTACGTGCGTTCAAGTAACCGACGCCCAAGACCAGCGGGCCGTTGTTGTAGCCTGCGCCGAGCGACCAGACCTGGTTCTTCGAGAACTGGCCTGCCTGACCGCCGAAGCTGTACAAGCCGCCGAACGAGAAGCCGCCGTAGGTCTGGCTCGTGAACTTGACTGCGTTGTTCACGCGATACGCGTTGTTGAAGTTGTCGAGGTCGCCCGGGTGAGCGGCGATGTAGCCGCCCCACTGGTCGCCTGCCTCGAGCGGGCCGACGAAGTCGACGACGGAGTCGTATTGACGACCCAGCGTGACCGTACCGTACTGGCTCGACAGGCCGACGTAAGCCTGACGACCGAACATCAGGCCGCCCTGACCGAGCTTGCCGCTGTTCACGTCAAAACCGTTTTCGAGAGTGAAGATCGCCTTCAGGCCGCCACCGAGGTCTTCGGTGCCGCGCAGGCCGAAGCGGCTGCCTTGCATCACGCCGCTGGCCATGCTGTACAGGTGCTTGCCGCCCGCGTTGTTGTTGAAGAGCAGGCCTTCATCGATGATGCCGTAAAGCGTCACGCTGCTTTGCGCATGGGCAGCGCCAGCGAACGCGCCCAGCGCGACGAGCGCGAGAAGCGACTTTTTCATTAACGGATCTCCAAAATTCACTGAATTTTTCTGGCGGGGCGGATAGTTATGTTCTGTTGACGGGCCCCATCAACTTCGCAAGAAGTCGGACGTAATGTAGCAAAACCGTTTTTTGCCACAAAGCGAAATGCCGCAGCTCAAGGTCGCCATGTTTCCTTTATGCAACAATGGTTAAAATCACGGGTTAACCGCAATTTCCGCTGAATAATCAAGTCGGTTACGCAGCGGACTCGTGCCCCTTGCCGCTCGCGGCGGCACCTGCAGCCAGGAGAACAGGATGGTGTTTGATGAACTGATCAGCGAATTCGATCGCGGCCTGCGATCGCTGACCGGCATTAGCCGGATGAGCCGGCCGGTGCCCGCGCCGGCGGAGGCGCCGGCCGTCGAGTTGACGCCTGCGGAGCGTACGCATGCCGCCGGGCTGATGCGCGTGAACCACGTCGGCGAGGTCTGCGCGCAGGCGCTGTACCAGGCGCAGAAACTCACCGCGCGCACGGCGTCGGCGAAGGCGATGTTCGAGGAAGCCGCACGTGAGGAAGAGGATCACCTCGCGTGGACCGCGCATCGCCTGAAGGAGCTCGACTCGCGCCCGAGCCTGCTGAACCCGCTCTGGTATGCGGGTTCGCTCGCAATCGGCGTGGCGGCCGGCGCGCTCGGCGACAAGGTCAGCCTCGGCTTCATGGCCGAGACCGAACGGCAGGTCGAGAGCCATCTCGAAGGCCACATGTCCGAGTTGCCGGCGGCCGATACCGCGTCGCGCGCGATCGTCGACCAGATGCGGATCGACGAGGTGAAGCACGGCAAGGCCGCGGCCGACGCGGGCGGGATCGAGCTGCCGCTGCCCGCGCGAATGCTGATGCGCGCAGCGTCGAAAGTCATGACGAGCACTGCGTACTATCTGTGAGATTCCCACCGGGGCGATGCGTGAGGTCGCCCCGGTTCCCCACCGCTGATACCGCCCGTTTATTCCTCGTTTTCCCGCCCCCGAAAGCCCCGTCCGCACACCCGTCTGGCTCGTCTTTCTCACGTATCACCTTCACAAGTTGCACTAGCTCATTCATTTATAACGGTTTTTAGAATGAGGGGCCGCATGAGCATGTGCGCGTAAGTCCTTGTTCTAACTAACAAAATTCGTCAAAAAAGCGGGCCGCTCCCTTGACCGTGCCACACCCTTCCTCTAAAGTGGGAGACAGTGTGAGAAAGTGTATTTTTGTGTGATTTGGCGGGCTATTCCGGCTAAATTCTCAGCATTGAGCGGGTGCTTCGGTGCCCTGAACGGGAGAGCGGAAAGTGTTCCAAGGGGCGTCGGCGCTGACGCTCGATGCGAAAGGGCGGATGTCGGTGCCGGCTCGCTATCGCGAAGCGCTGCAAGGACAGGCAGAAGGACGGGTGACTGTGACCAAGCACCCGGACGGCTGCCTGTTGCTGTTTCCGCGCCCTGAATGGGAGGTATTCCGCGCCAAGATCGCCGCGCTGCCGATGGACGCGCACTGGTGGCGGCGCATTTTTCTCGGCAATGCGATGGATGTCGATCTCGACAGCGCGGGCCGGATTCTCGTATCGCCGGAGCTGCGCATGGCAGCCGGACTGGAAAAGGAAGTCATGTTGTTGGGAATGGGTAGTCACTTCGAGCTGTGGGATTCGCAGACCTACAACGCGAAGGAGCAGGCAGCGATGGCGCAGGGCATGCCCGACGCGCTGAAGAATTTCACGTTCTGATTGCGGTGACGGAGACGCCCGCGATGGGAAACGAATTGCAGCATCGGACCGTGTTGTTGGACGAAGCGGTCGAATCGCTCGTGACGCGACCGGACGGCATTTATGTCGACGGTACGTTCGGGCGCGGCGGCCATAGCCGCGCGGTGCTCGCGCGGCTGGGGCCGGGCGGGCGGCTGATCGCGTTCGACAAGGATCCGAGGGCGATCGAGACGGCGCAGGGCATCGAGGATGCGCGTTTCTCGATCGTGCATGACAGCTTTGCATCGATGCGCGACGCGCTTGCGGCGCGCGGCGTCGAGAAGGTGTCGGGTGTGTTGCTCGACCTGGGCGTGTCCTCGCCGCAGGTGGACGATCCGGCGCGCGGCTTCAGCTTCCGCGCCGATGGTCCGCTGGACATGCGGATGGATCCGACGCGCGGCGAGTCGGCGGCGGAATGGCTCGCACGGGCTTCGGTGCAGGAATTGACGGAGGTGATACGGGATTATGGGGAAGAACGGTTTGCTTTTCAGATTGCAAAGGCGCTTGTTGCTCGCCGGGCAGAGTCCGACCGTCTTGGGCCTCTCGACACCACGGGCGAGCTTGCCCAAATCGTGGGTCACGTCGTCAAAACCCGTGAGAAGGGCAAGGATCCGGCAACCCGCACCTTTCAGGCTATACGGATTCACGTCAATCAAGAGCTTGCGGACCTGCAAGTCGTACTAGACGCGGCACTGTCGTTGCTGGAGCAAGGGGGGCGGCTGGTGGTCATCAGCTTTCATTCACTCGAGGACCGGATCGTCAAGCGATTCATGCAGGCGCATGCGAGTGCGCCTGCGGTCGATCGTCGCCTGCCGATCCGCGCCGTCGACCTCCCGAGCCCGCCGCTCAAGATCATCAGCCGCCAGTTTCCGAGTGAAGCGGAAGTCGCTGCGAATCCGCGCGCCCGCTCGGCCGTGATGCGCATTGCGGAGCGCGTCACGCCATGAGCCGCTTCAACATCTTCCTGCTGATCATCGTGATGGGTTGCGCGCTGTCGGTCGTCAATTCGACGAACCAGCAGCGCCAGATCTTCATCCAGCTGCAGCGTGCGCAGTCGCAGGAGCGTCAGCTCCAGCAGGACTACGCGCAGCTTCAATATCAGCAGAGCGCGCTGTCGAAGACGTCTCGCATCGAGCAGCTCGCGAACGATTCGCTGAAGATGCAGCCGATCACGACCGGCCGCACGCAATACCTGACGCTGCCGCCGGGCGCCGCGAAGGCGATCGATGCACCGATCCCGGCTTCGGCGGACACGGCCGGCAAGGGCAAGGGAGGCGCACGATGAAGCCGTCCCAGCAGCGCCAGAACGTGAAGTTCTCGTCGAGCCCCGTGCTGGGCGTGCATCTGCCGATGTGGCGCTCGAAGCTCGTCGTGTTCCTGCTGTTCATGGCGTTCGTCGCGCTGGCCGCGCGCGCGTTCTGGATCCAGGGGCCCGGCAACGCGTTCTATCGGAAGCAGGGCGAAAGCCGCTACCAGCGCACGATCGATCTGCCGGCGACGCGCGGCAAGATTCTCGACCGTAACGGGCTCGTGCTCGCGACGAGCCTGCCCGTACGCGCGATCTGGGCGATTCCCGACGCGGTGCCGGACGATCTCGATGCCGACAAGGTCAACCAGCTCGGCAAGCTCCTCGGCATGACGTCGAAGGAACTGCGCGTGAAGCTGTCGGAAGACAAGGGTTTCGTCTACGTCAAGCGCCAGGTGCCGATCGACGTCGCGGACAAGGTCGCCGCACTCGACATTCCCGGCATCTATCAGCGCAACGAATACAAGCGCTTCTATCCGGAAGGCGAAATCACCGCTCACCTGATCGGCTTCACGAACGTCGAGGACGAAGGGCAGGAGGGCGTCGAGCTGGGCGACCAGAAGATGCTGTCCGGCACGTCGGGCATGCGTCGCGTGATCAAGGACCGGATGGGGCACATCGTCGAGGACGTCGCCGAGCAGATCCCGCCGCACAACGGGACCGACGTCGACCTGTCGATCGACAGCAAGATCCAGTACATCGCGTACGCGAACCTGAAGGCCGCCGTCGAGAAGTTCAAGGCGAAGGCGGGCGCGGCGATGGTCGTCGACGTGCGCACCGGCGAGGTGCTCGCACTCGTCAACTACCCGACCTACAACCCGAACGACCGCTCGCGCATGACGGGCGAGCAGTTGCGCAATCGGATCATGACCGACGTGTTCGAGCCGGGCTCGATCATGAAGCCGTTTACGGTGTCGCTCGCGCTCGACCTGCACCGGGTGACGCCGAACACGCTCGTCGAGACGGGCAACGGGCATTTCGTGCTCGATGGCGCACCGATCACCGACGACGCGGGTTTCGGCACGCTGACGGTCGGCGGCGTGATTCAGAAGTCGAGCAACATCGGCGCGACGAAGATCGCAATGACGATGCGGCCCGAGGAAATGTGGAATATGTATACGAGCATCGGCCTCGGCCAGGCGCCGAAGGTCGGCTTCCCGGGCGCGGTGGCCGGCCGCCTGCGTCCGTGGAAGAGCTGGCGCCGCATCGAGCAGGCGACGATGTCGTACGGCTACGGGCTGTCGGTGTCGTTGTTCCAGCTCGCACGCGCCTACACGGCGATCGCGCACGACGGCGAGCTGATGCCCGTGACCATTTTCAAGACCGACCCCAATCAGCCGGTCGCTGGCACGCAGGTATTCAACCCGACCACCGCGCGCGAAGTGCGCGCGATGCTCGAGACGGTGGTGGCGCCGGGCGGCACGTCGCCCGATGCGGCTGTGCCGGGCTATCGCGTCGGCGGCAAGAGCGGTACCGCGTACAAGCATGAAGGTCACGGCTACACGCGCAAGTACCGCGCGTCGTTCGTCGGGATGGCGCCGATGCCGAATCCGCGTATCGTCGTCGCGGTGTCGGTCGATGAGCCGACCGCCGGCAGCCACTTCGGCGGCCAGGTGTCCGGCCCCGTATTCTCGGCAATCGCCGGCGACACGATGCGTGCGCTGAACGTGCCGCCGAACATGCCGATCAAGCAGCTCGTCGTGTCTGACGATTCGCCGGCAGCACCTTCCGCGACAGGGCCGCAAAAGCTGCCCGCGGGTGGCGGTGCGAAGCATATGATCGTGTCCAGCACGACGCGTAATTCACCAGGAGTTGTTCGATGAGCGCCGCTCGCAGTTCCCATCCGGCGCATCAGCAGATCGCAGCCGCGCTTGCGTGGCTGCGTCAGCATGTGGCCCCCGCGGCGCAACTGCATGCCGACACGCGCAGCCTCAAGGCGGGCGACGTGTTTTTTGCGTATGCGGTCGACGGGGCCGACAACCGCGCATTCATTGCCGAAGCCGTCGCACGCGGTGCGGCCGCCGTGCTGTATCAGCCGGAAGGGCTGGACGCTGCGCCGGCGGTGCCCGTCGCACTGGCCGTGCCGGCGCTCGACCAACTCGCCGGCGAGATCGCCAGCGGCTGGTACGGCGATCCGAGCGACAGCCTGCTCGCGGTGGGCGTGACCGGCACGAACGGCAAGACCTCGTGCACGCAGTGGATCGCCACCGCGCTGACGGCGCTGCACCAGCCGTGCGCGGTGATCGGCACGCTTGGCACCGGGATGCCCGGCCAGCTCGTGCCGACCGGCTTCACGACCCCCGACGCACCGCAGCTGCAGCGCAGCCTCGCGCAATTGCGTGACGCGGGCGCGAAGGCCGTCGCGATGGAAGTGTCGTCGCACGCGCTGCACCAGGGGCGCGTGAACGGTACGGCCTTCGACATCGCGGTGTTTACGAACCTCACGCAGGATCACCTCGACTATCACGGCACGTTCGACGCGTACGAAGCCGCGAAGGCGAAGCTGTTCGCATGGCGCGGCCTGCGCGCGGCGGTCGTCAACCGCGACGACGCAGCGGGGCGGCGCCTGCTCGAGAAACTGGCCGGCCGCGTGCGAACGATCGCGTACGGGATCGGTGACGCACCGGCGCCGGACGCCGATCGCGAACTGGTCGCGATCGACGTGCGCGCCACCGCGACCGGCACGGCGTTCCGCCTGCGTTCATCGTGGGGCGACGCGGACGTCGAGGTCGGCACGCTCGGCACGTTCAACGTCAGCAACCTGCTCGCGGTGCTCGGTTCGCTGCTCGCGTCCGACGTGCCGTTCGACGCGGCGCTCGCCGAGATCGCAAGGCTCGAGTCCGTCAACGGCCGGATGCAGCGGCTCGGCGGCCGGCTGCAGAACGACGAACCGCTGGTCGTGATCGACTACGCACACACGCCCGACGCGCTCGAAAAGACGCTCGACGCGCTGCGCCCGATCGCCACGGCGCGCGGCGGGCGGCTCGTCTGCATGTTCGGCTGCGGCGGCGATCGCGATGCGACGAAGCGCCCGCTGATGGGCGCGATCGCGGAGCGGCTCGCCGACGAAACCGTCGTCACGAGCGACAACCCGCGCAGCGAGGATCCGCAGCGCATCATCGACCAGATCGTCGCGGGCATGACCGCGCCCGATCACGCACGCCGTATCGAGGATCGCGCGAGCGCGATCCTGCAGGCCGTGCGCGGCGCCGCACGCGAGGATGTCGTCGTGCTGGCCGGCAAGGGCCACGAGGCCACGCAGGAAATCATGGGCAAGAAGCGTACGTTCTCCGACCAGGATCACGCACGGCTCGCGCTGGCAGCGCGTGCGACGCATGGCAAGGGAGGCGCCGAATGACGATGCTCAGTCTCGGCGAAGCCGCTCGCCTGATCCCCGGCGCAACCGTCCACGGCGACGCGGGCGTCACGTTCGACCGCGTGTCGACGGACAGCCGTACCGCCGGCCCCGGCGACCTGTTCGTCGCATTGAAAGGCGAGCGCTTCGATGCGCACGACTTCCTCGGCGATGTTGCCGCGCGCGGTGCTGCCGCGGCGCTGGTCGCGCACGTGCCGGCGGGCGTCACGATGCCGGTGATCGAAGGCGGTGAAACGCGTGCCGCGCTCGGCGCGCTCGCGCATGGCTGGCGCAAGCGATTCGCGCTGCCGCTCGTCGCGGTGACGGGCAGCAACGGCAAGACGACCGTCAAGGAAATGATCGCGTCGATCTTCGCGGCGGCGGTCGGCGCCGACGCGCGGCTCGCGACGGCCGGCAACCTGAACAACGATGTCGGCTTGCCGCTGACGCTGCTGCGCCTGTCGGCCGCGCATCGTCTCGCGGTGATCGAGATCGGGATGAACCACCCGGGCGAGACGGAAGTCCTCGCGCGCCTCACGGCGCCGACGGTCGCGCTCGTCAACAACGCACAGCGCGAGCACCAGGAATTCATGGCGACGGTCGAAGCCGTCGCGCTCGAACACGCGGCGGTGATTCACGCGCTGCCGCCGGACGGCGTCGCGGTGTTCCCGGCGGATGACGCCTACGCGGGCATCTGGCGCGTCGCGGCGACCGGCAACCGAATCCTCGATTTCGCGCTGCACGATGCCGAACGGCAGAACGACGCGCAGGTCACGGGCCGCCTGCACGGCGGCGAACTCGCAATCGACACGCCCGCGGGCGCCGTCACGGTGCGGTTGCGCGCGCTCGGCGAGCACAACGCGCGCAACGCGCTGGCCGCCACGGCGGCGGCACTGGGTGCCGGCGTCGCGCTGTCGGCGATCAAGCAGGGTCTCGAATCGTTCGAGGCGGTCAAGGGCCGGCTGCAGGTGAAGCAGGCGATCGCAGGCAGCCTCGCGGGTGCAACGGTCGTCGACGATACGTACAACGCGAATCCCGATTCGATGCGCGCCGCGATCGACGTGCTTGCCGCGCAACCGGCGCCGCGCGTGCTGGTGATCGGCGACATGGGCGAGGTCGGCGACGAAGGCCCGGCCTTCCATCGCGAGGTCGGTGCCTACGCGCGCGAGCGCGGGATCGACGCGCTGTTCGCGCTCGGCGACGCGTCGCGCGATGCCTGCTCCGCGTACGGCGACACGGCGCGCCATTTCGGCGACGTCGGCGCGCTGGTCGGCGCATTGCTCGCGGCGGGCTACGGCGCGCAGGCGACGCTGCTCGTGAAGGGCTCGCGGTACATGAAGATGGAGCGCGTGGTCGACGCGCTGACGAACCAACCCGCGGCGGGCACGGCGCCCGCCGCACACTGAGTAGAAGGAAGGAAGCATGCTGCTGGCGCTGGCGCAATGGCTGCAAGGAGACGCAAGCTTTTTGCGCTTGTTCACGTACCTCACGTTCCGTGCGGTGATGGCCACCATCACCGCGCTCGGGATCGGGCTCGTGTGCGGACCGTGGGTGATCCGCAAGCTGACGCAAATGAAGGTCGGCCAGGCCGTGCGCAAGGACGGCCCGCAGACGCACCTGGTCAAGTCCGGCACGCCGACGATGGGCGGCGTGCTGATCCTGATCGGCATCGCGGTCGCGACGCTGCTGTGGGGCGACCTGACGAACCGTTTCATCTGGATCGTGATGCTCGTCACGTTCGGTTTCGGCGTGATCGGCTGGGTCGACGATTACCGCAAGGTCGTCCACAAGGACCCGCGCGGGATGTCGTCGCGCGAGAAGTATTTCTGGCAATCGGTGATCGGGCTGTTCGCGGCCGTCTACCTCGCCTTCAGCGTGTCCGAGGCGAACAACGTGCGCGTGTTCGACCTGTTCATGGCGTGGGTGAGAAGCGGTCTGTCGATGGGGCTGCCGGCACGCGCCGACCTGATGCTGCCGTTCCTGAAGTCGATCAGCTACCCGCTCGGCGTGTGGGGCTTCATCGTGCTGACGTACTTCGTGATCGTCGGCGCGAGCAACGCGGTGAACCTGACCGACGGCCTCGACGGCCTCGTGATCATGCCGGTCGTGCTGGTCGGTGCGTCGCTGGGTGTGTTCGCGTACGTGATGGGCAGCGCGGTCTATTCAAAATACCTGCTGTTCCCGCACATTCCGGGCGCAGGCGAACTGCTGATCTTCTGTTCCGCGATGGGTGGGGCAGGGCTTGCGTTCCTCTGGTACAACACGCACCCCGCGCAGGTGTTCATGGGCGACGTCGGTGCGCTGGCGCTCGGCGGCGCGCTCGGCACGGTCGCGGTGATCGTGCGCCAGGAAATCGTGCTGTTCATCATGGGCGGCATCTTCGTCGCGGAAACGCTGTCGGTGATGCTGCAGGTTTCGTGGTTCAAGTACACGAAAAAGCGCTACGGCGAAGGGCGGCGCCTGCTGAAGATGGCGCCGCTGCATCACCATTTCGAATTGTCCGGCTGGAAGGAAACGCAGGTGGTCGTGCGTTTCTGGATCATCACGCTGATGCTGTGCCTGTTCGGTCTGACCACCCTCAAGCTGCGGTAAAGGAAAGGTAACAAGGATGTCTGGCGAGATGTTTGGAGATCGGCAACGGCCGATGGTGCTCGTACTGGGGCTCGGGGAATCGGGTCTCGCGATCGCGCGATGGTGCGCGAGGCACGGGTGCCGGCTGCGTATTGCCGATACCCGCGAGGCGCCGCCGAACCTTGCCGCGCTGCAGGCCGAAGGCATCGATGCGGAATTCGTCGGGGGGGCGTTCACGCCTGCGCTGCTCGACGGCGGTATCGAGCTCGTCGGGCTGAGCCCCGGGCTGTCGCCGCTCGAACCGGCACTCGCGGCGCTGATCGCGGCCGCGAACGAGCGGGGCGTCGCGGTGTGGGGCGAGCTGGAATTCTTCGCGCAGGCGCTGCGTGCGCTCGGCACGAGCGGCTACCAGCCGAAGGTGCTCGCGATCACGGGCACCAACGGCAAGACCACGACGACGAGCCTCACTGGCCTGCTGTGCCAGCGCTCGGGGAAGAAGGTCGCCGTTGCGGGCAACATCAGCCCCGCGATGCTCGACCGGCTCGCCGGTGCGATCGACGAAACCGCGTTGCCCGACGTCTGGGTGCTCGAACTGTCGAGCTTCCAGCTCGAGACCGCGCGCACGTTCGCGCCCGATGCGGCCGCGATCCTCAACATCACGCAGGACCACCTCGACTGGCACGGCAGCTTCGACGTGTACGCGCAGGCAAAGGGCCGGATCTTCGGCGCGACGACCACGCGCGTGCTGAACCGCGACGACGCGGCCGTGATGAAGTTCGCGCCGGCAGCCGGCGCGGCCGATGCGCCGCGCACGGTCACGTTCGGTCTGAACGAACCGGTGCAGGACGGCGACTACGGGCTGTCGCGCGACAACGGCATCGCGTGGCTGGTCGAAGCTGTTGATCGCGATGCACCGGATGAAACCGCGACGACGACCCGTCGGCGCAAGCGCGATGCCGCGCATACGCCCGACATCGCGCAGAAGCGCCTGATGCCGGCCGACGCGCTGCGCATCCGCGGGCTGCACAACGCGGCGAACGCACTGGCCGCGTTCGCGCTCGCACGCGCGATCGACCTGCCGGCCGCGCCGCTGCTGCATGCGCTGCGCGAGTACCGCGGCGAAGCGCATCGCGTCGAAGTGATCGCGACGATCGACGACGTGGACTACGTCGACGACAGCAAGGGCACGAACGTCGGCGCGACGGTTGCCGCGCTCGACGGTCTTGCGCAGAAGATCGTGCTGATCGCGGGCGGCGACGGCAAGGGGCAGGATTTCGCACCGCTGGTTGCGCCGGTCGCGCGCTGGTGCCGCGCGGTGATGCTGATCGGCCGCGACGCACCGGCGATCCGCGACACGCTCGCCGAAACGGGCGTGCCGCTCGTCGACCACACGACGCTCGAAGGGGCGGTGCACGCGGCGGCCGACCTCGCGGAACCGGGCGATGCGGTGCTGCTGTCGCCTGCCTGCGCGAGCCTCGACATGTTCAGGAACTACGCCCATCGCGCGGATGTGTTCCGCGCGGCGGTCGACGAAATCGCCATCGATAAAGGAGCGACGCCATGAGCTGGTCCGATCGCCTCGTCTCCCGATTCAACGATCGCCGCGACACCGGCGGCAATGCCGCGGGCGGCCGCGTCGCGTCCGCCACGCGCGCCGCGACGGGCGGCCTCGCGAGCGTCGTCAACGGCGTGCGCCCGAGCCGTTCGCGGATGCTCGACTTCGACTACTCGCTGCTGTGGGTCGCGATCGCGCTGCTCGGGCTCGGCGTCGTGATGGTGTATTCGGCGTCGATCGCGATGCCCGATTCGCCGAAATACGCGTCGTATCACGATTACGCGTTCCTGATGCGCCACTGCATCTCGCTCGCCGTCGCGTTCATCGCGGCGGTGATCGCGTTCCGCGTGCCGGTGTCGACGTGGGACAAATATGCGCCGCAACTCTTCCTGATCGCGCTCGTCGGCCTCGTGATCGTGCTGATCCCGCACGTCGGCAAGGGCGTGAACGGTGCGCGCCGCTGGATTCCGCTCGGCATCACGAACATGCAGCCGTCGGAAATCATGAAGCTCGCGGTGACGATCTACGCGGCGAACTACACGGTGCGCAAGCAGGAATACATGCAGAGCTTCGCCAAGGGCTTCCTGCCGATGGCATTCGCGGTCGGCCTGGTCGGTGCGCTGCTGCTGCTCGAGCCGGACATGGGCGCGTTCATGGTGGTCGCGGCGATCGCGATGGGCGTGCTGTTCCTCGGCGGCGTGAACGGCAAGCTGTTCGGCGGCCTCGTCGCGACCGCGATCGGCACCTTTACGATGCTGGTGTGGCTGTCGCCGTGGCGTCGCGAGCGGATCTTCGCGTACCTCGATCCGTGGGACGAGCGCTACGCGCAGGGCAAGGCGTACCAGCTCACGCACTCGCTGATCGCGTTCGGCCGCGGCGAGTGGTTCGGCGTCGGCCTCGGCGGCAGCGTCGAGAAGCTGAACTACCTGCCGGAAGCGCATACCGACTTCATCCTCGCAGTGATCGGCGAGGAGCTCGGTTTCGTCGGCGTGCTGGTCGTGATCCTGCTGTTCTACTGGATCGTGCGCCGCGCGTTCGAGATCGGCCGTCAGGCGCTCGCACTCGATCGCACGTTCGCGGGCCTGATGGCGAAGGGTATCGGCATCTGGTTCGGCGCGCAGACCTTCATCAACATGGGCGTGAACCTCGGGCTGCTGCCGACCAAGGGCCTGACGCTGCCGCTCGTGAGCTACGGCGGCTCGGGCATTCTGCTGAACTGCGTCGCGCTCGCGGTGTTGCTGCGGGTGGACTATGAGAACCGGGTGCTGATGCGCGGAGGGAAGGTATGACCGCGTCGCAACGCACGCTGATGGTGATGGCAGGCGGCACCGGGGGCCACGTGTTCCCGGGGCTCGCGGTCGCGCACCGGATGGAAGCGGCGGGCTGGCGCGTCGTGTGGCTCGGCAATCCGGCCGGGATGGAAGCGACGCTCGTGCCGAAGCACGGCATTCCGATGGAATACGTGCGGTTCGGCGGGCTGCGCGGCAAGGGCCTGAAGACCAAGCTGACGCTGCCGTTCAACCTGCTGCGCGCATGCGGGCAGAGCCTTGCCGCGCTGCGCCGTGTGCGACCCGACGTCGTGCTCGGGATGGGCGGCTACATCACGTTCCCGGCGGGCGTGATGACCGCGCTGTCGGGCCGTCCGCTCGTGCTGCATGAACAGAATTCGATCGCGGGCCTGACGAACAAGGTGCTCGCGAAATTCGCGAAACGCGTGCTCGTCGCGTTCCCCGGCGCGCTGCCGCACGCGGAATGGACGGGTAACCCGATTCGCGCGGAACTTGCCGGCACGGAAGCGCCCAAAGCACGCTATGCATCGCGCAGCGGCCCGCTGAACGTGCTGGTCGTCGGCGGCAGCCTCGGGGCGGCCGCGCTGAATGAAGTCGTGCCGCGCGCGCTGGCGATGCTGGCGCCGGGCGAACGCCCGCGCATCGTGCATCAGGCCGGCGCGAAGCACATCGAAGCATTGAAGGCGAATTACGAAGCGGCCGGTTTCGCGGCCGGCGAAGACGTGCGGCTCGTGCCGTTCATCGACGACATGGCGGCCGCGTATGCGGCGGCGGATCTCGTGATCTGCCGGTCGGGGGCGATGACGGTGTCGGAGATCGCGGCGGTGGGCGTGGCGGCGCTGTTCGTGCCGTTCCCGTACGCGGTCGACGATCACCAGACGAGCAACGCCGCGTTCCTAGCCGATGCGGGCGCGGCCGTGCTGGTGCAACAACGCGACCTGTCGGCGGAACTGCTTGCCGACTGGCTGCGCGGCCAGTCTCGGGCATCGCTCGCGGACATGGCGGAACGTTCGCGCTCGCTGGCGAAGCCCGAGGCCACCGACGAAGTCGCGCGCGTGTGCGCGAAGGCGGCCGGCGCGAACCTGGAACAACTGCAATGAAACACATCGTCAAACACATTCATTTCGTCGGGATCGGCGGCGCGGGCATGAGCGGCATCGCCGAAGTGCTCGTCAACCTCGGCTACGCGGTCAGCGGCTCGGACCTGTCGCGCAACGCGGTGACCGATCGTCTCCAGGCGCTCGGCGCCCGGATCGCGATCGGTCACGACGCGGCGAACATCGAGGGCGCGAACGCGGTCGTCGTGTCGACGGCCGTGCGCTCGGACAACCCGGAAGTGCTGGCCGCGCGCGCGAAGCGCGTGCCGATCGTGCAGCGCGCGGTGATGCTGGCCGAGCTGATGCGCCTGAAACAGGGCATCGCGATCGCCGGCACGCACGGCAAGACCACGACGACGAGCCTCGTCGCGAGCGTGCTCGCGGCGGGCGGGCTCGATCCGACCTTCGTGATCGGCGGGCGCCTGATCAGTGCCGGCGCGAACGCGCGGCTCGGCACGGGTGACTTCATCGTCGCCGAGGCCGACGAGTCGGACGCATCGTTCCTGAACCTGTATCCGGTGATCGAAGTCATCACGAACATCGATGCCGACCACATGGACACCTACGGCCACGATTTCGCGCGGCTCAAGCAGGCGTTCATCGAATTCACGCAGCGCCTGCCGTTCTACGGCAGCGCGGTCGTGTGCGTCGACGATCCGAACGTGCGGCAGATCATCCCGTTCATTTCGAAGCCGGTCGTGCGCTACGGGCTGTCGCCGGACGCGCAGGTTCGCGCCGAAGACATCGATGCGCGCGACGGCCGCATGCATTTCACGGTGATCCGCGAAGGGCGCGCGCCGCTCGCGGTCGTGCTGAACATGCCGGGCCTGCACAACGTGCAGAACGCGCTCGCGGCGATCGCGATCGCGACCGATCTCGGCGTGTCGGACGACGCGATCCAACTGGCGCTGGCGGAATTCAACGGCGTCGGCCGGCGCTTCCAGCGCTATGGCGAAGTGCCGACCGCGGACGGCGGCCAGTACACGCTGATCGACGACTACGGGCATCACCCGGTCGAGATGGCTGCGACGATCGCGGCCGCGCGCGGCGCGTTCCCGGGCCGCCGCCTCGTGCTGGCGTTCCAGCCGCACCGCTACACGCGCACCCGCGACTGCTTCGACGATTTCGTCAACGTGCTGTCGACGGTCGACGCGCTGGTGCTGACGGAAGTCTACGCGGCGGGCGAGGCGGCGATCTCGACCGCCAACGGCGACGCGCTGTCGCGTGCGCTGCGCGCGGTGGGGAAGGTTGACCCGGTGTTCGTCGCGACGGTCGACGACGTGCCGGACGCATTGGCGAAGGTCGCGCAGAACGGCGACGTGGTGATCACGATGGGCGCGGGTTCGATCGGCGGCGTGCCGGCGAAGGTTGCGCAGCACACTCAACAGAAGGCATGACATGAGCGGGATTGATCCGAAACGTTTCGGCAAGGTGGCGGTGTTGTTCGGCGGCGAGTCCTCGGAGCGCGAGGTGTCGCTCACGTCGGGCAAGCTCGTGCTGCAGGGCCTGCGCGACGCGGGCATCGACGCGCACCCGTTCGACCCGGCCGAGCGGCCGTTGTCGGCGCTGAAAGACGAAGGGTTCGTGCGCGCGTTCAACGCACTGCACGGCGGCTACGGCGAAAACGGCCAGATTCAGGGCGCGCTCGATTTCTACGGCATTCGCTACACGGGCAGCGGCGTGCTCGGGTCGGCGCTCGGCCTCGACAAGTTCCGCACGAAGCTCGTGTGGCAGCAGACGGGCGTGCCGACGCCGCCGTTCGAGACGGTGATGCGCGGCGACGACCTCGCGGCGCGCGCGACCGACATCGTCGCGAAGCTCGGCCTGCCGCTGTTCGTCAAGCCGGCGAGCGAGGGCTCGAGCGTCGCGGTGCTGAAGGTGAAGACGGCCGACGCGCTGCCGGCTGCGCTCGCGGAAGCCGCGACGCACGACCCGATCGTGATCGTCGAGAAGAGCATCGAGGGCGGCGGCGAGTACACCGCCTGCATCGCCGGCGATCTCGACCTGCCGGTGATCAAGATCGTGCCGGCCGGCGAGTTCTACGACTATCACGCGAAGTACGTCGCCGACGACACGCAATACCTGATTCCGTGCGGGCTGCCCGCCGACAAGGAAGCGGAGCTCAAGCGCGTCGCGCGCCGGGCGTTCGACGTGCTCGGCTGCACCGACTGGGGCCGCGCGGATTTCATGCTCGACGCCGACGGCAACGCGTACTTCCTGGAAGTGAACACAGCGCCAGGCATGACCGACCACTCGCTGCCGCCGAAGGCCGCGCGCGCGGTCGGCATCAGCTATTCGGAGCTGGTCGTGAAGGTGCTGTCGCTCACGCTCAACGACTGACGCAGGAACGGAACGACGTATGTGGAACAACGTTCGCCAACTCAACCTTGCCGCCAGCGCGCTGTACGCGCTGTTGCTGCTCGTGTTGGCGGCGGCCGGTTGCTACTGGCTGATCCAGCGCCCGACGTTCGCGCTGCGGGAAATCCGGATCGACGGCGACACCGAGCACATCAATTCGCCGACGGTGCGCGCGGGCGTGGTCGGCCGGCTGAAGGGCAATTTCTTCACGGTCGATCTCGATGCCGCGCGCGCCGCGTTCGAGCAGATGCCCTGGGTGCGCCACGCGAGCGTGCGCCGGGTGTGGCCGAATGCGCTGGCTGTCACGCTCGAGGAGTACAAACCGCTCGGGACCTGGGGCAGCGACCAGCTCGTGAGCGTCGACGGCGAGCTGTTCACCGCGAACCAGGGCGAGCTGGAGCAGGCACTGCCGGCGTTCGACGGCCCGGAGGGCAGTGCGAAGGAAGTCGTCACGCGGTATCGCGACTTCGGGAAATGGTTTGCGCCGCTGAAGGCGGCGCCGGAAGAAGTGACGCTGTCGGCGCGGTACGCGTGGACGGTGAAGCTGTCGAACGGCATGCAGGTCGAGCTGGGCAAGGAACGCAACAGCGAGTCGCTGCATGACCGGAGCCAGCGCCTGGTCGCCGCATGGCCGGCCGTCACGGAGCGTTGGGGCAACGACATCGAGTACGCGGACCTGCGCTATCCGAACGGATTCGCGATTCGCGCGGCAGGCATGCGGTTCCTGACCGATACCGACAAGCGCAAGAAGTAACGAGAGATCACACGCAAGAGCACTTTATGAGCAAAGACTACAAGGATCTGCTGGTTTCCCTCGACATCGGCACGTCGAAGGTGGTGGCCATCGTCGCCGAGCTGAAGGGCGAAGGCCACTACGAGGTGATCGGTCTCGGCCAGAGCGAGTCGAAGGGTCTGAAGAAAGGTGTGGTGGTCAACATCGAGGCCACCGTGCAGTCGATCCAGCGCGCGCTCGAGGAAGCCGAGCTGATGGCCGACTGCAAGATCACCAACGTGTTCACGGGGATCGCGGGCAGCCACATCCGCAGCTTCAACTCGAGCGGGATGGTCGCGATCAAGGACAAGGAAGTCACGCAGACCGACGTCGCGCGCGTGATCGAGACCGCGAAGGCGATCAACATCCCGACCGACCAGCAGGTGCTGCACATCCTCACGCAGGAATTCATCATCGACGGCCAGGAAGACGTGCGCGAGCCGATCGGCATGAGCGGCATCCGGCTGGAAGTGAAGGTGCACATCGTGACGGGCGCGGTGAGTGCCGCGCAGAACATCGTCAAGTGCGTGCGCCGCTGCGGGCTCGAAGTGAACGACCTGATCCTGCAGCCGCTCGCGTCGTCGCTGGCCGTGCTGACGGAAGACGAGAAGGATCTCGGCGTGGTGCTGGTCGACATCGGCGGCGGCACGACGGACATCGCGATCTTCGCCGAAGGCGCGATCCGCCATACCGCGGTGATTCCGATCGCCGGCGACCAGATCACGAGCGACATCGCGATGGCGCTGCGCACGCCGACGCCGGACGCGGAAGACATCAAGGTCGGCTACGGGATCGCGAAGCAGGCGCTCGCCGATCCGGACGAAATGGTGGAAGTGCCGGGCCTCGGCGAACGCGGTCCGCGCACGCTGTCGCGCCAGGCGCTGGCAGCCGTGATCGAGCCGCGCGTCGAGGAACTGTTCTCGCTCGTGCAGCAGGTCGTGCGCGAATCCGGTTATGAAGAACTGCTGAGCTCCGGCGTGGTCATTACCGGCGGGGCGTCGATGATGCCCGGCATGGTCGAGCTCGGCGAAGACATTTTCCTGAAACCGGTGCGCATCGGCGCGCCGGAATATGCAGGCGGCCTTTCCGACGTCGTGCGCAATCCGCGCTACTCGACGGCGATGGGGCTGCTCGTCGAAGGCAGTGCTCAGCGCATGCGCGGCCGCAAGGTCGCCGTGCAGTCCGGCAATGCGGGACAGGTGTTCTCGCGGATGAAGGAATGGTTCCTGAGCAACTTCTGACGAATCGAACCGAATCGAAATTCGCGCTGGTGCCGGCGGCTGGCGCGCGACAGGGGGTTGCCCGATCTCCTGCCGAATAACGGCCGAGTAGCAGTCATTCTCTTGACGGAGGCAACAATGGAATTCGAAATGCTGGAAACCGAGACCAACGGCACCATCATCAAGGTGGTCGGCGTTGGCGGCGCTGGCGGCAATGCCGTCCAGCACATGATCAACCGCGGCGTGCAGGGCGTCGACTTCATCGTGATGAACACGGATGCGCAGGCGCTGTCGCGTTCGCGCGCATCGTCGGTGATCCAGCTCGGCAACACGGGCCTGGGCGCCGGTGCGAAGCCTGAAATGGGTCGTGCTGCAGCGGAAGAAGCGCGTGAGCGCATCGCCGACGCACTGCGCGGCGCGCACATGGTGTTCATCACGGCCGGCATGGGTGGTGGCACGGGCACGGGCGCGGCGCCGGTGGTCGCGCAGATCGCGAAGGAGATGGGCATCCTGACGGTCGGTGTCGTCAGCAAGCCGTTCGAGTTCGAAGGCGGGAAGCGCATGCGCGTCGCTGAAGCCGGCTCGCAGCAACTGGAGGATCACGTCGACTCGCTGATCGTCGTCCTGAACGACAAGCTGTTCGACGTGATGGGCGATGACGCCGAGATGGACAAGTGCTTCCAGTGCGCGGACGACGTGTTGAACAACGCGGTGGCAGGCATCGCTGAAATCATCAATGTCGATGGCCTCGTGAACGTCGACTTCGAAGACGTGAAGACGGTGATGGGCGAGCAGGGCAAGGCGATGATGGGCACGGCGACGGTCGCCGGCGTCGATCGCGCACGCCTCGCGGCGGAACAGGCCGTGGCGAGCCCGCTGCTCGAAGGCGTCGATCTGTCGGGCGCGCGCGGCGTGCTGGTCAACATCACGTCGAGCCGTTCGCTGCGCCTGTCGGAAACGCGCGAAGTGATGAACACGATCAAGAGCTACGCGGCGGAAGATGCGACGGTGATCTTCGGTGCGGTGTACGACGACGCAATGGGCGATGCGCTGCGCGTGACGGTCGTGGCGACGGGTCTGGGCCGTGCGGCGAAGAAGCAGCAGTCGGCACCGATGACGCTGCTGCGCACGGGTACGGACAACCAGCCGGTCAGCGCGGTTTCGCACGGCTATGCACCGACGCATCACGTCAGCACGGCAGACTACGGCGCGCTCGATACGCCGGCGGTGTGGCGCAATTCGCGCGAAACCGCGGCATCGCACGTGCAGGCGCTGCAGGAGAAGGGTGTCGACACGTACGACATCCCGGCTTTCCTGCGCAAGCAGGCTGACTGACGCAAACACAGGCGAAGCCGCGGCGAATCTGCCGCGGTATCGCCGGCGTGACGGATGCTACGGACCACGACAGGCCGCGTCGGCTGCGACGCCGGGCCGGGAAACGTGCCCTCTCCGCACAAGCGGGGCGGGATGGGCCGTGCTGTCCGCGACACGCTGAAAAACCGTATCGCTATGAGGGACCAGCCATGATTCAAGTGGGCGACGCGCTGCCCGACGCGCAATTGTTCGAGTACATCGACGACGCGCGCGAAGGGTGCACGCTGGGGCCGAACGCCTACAGCGTGCGCGACCAGGTTGCGGGAAAGCGGGTGGTGATCTTCGGATTGCCGGGCGCTTTCACGCCGACCTGCTCGGCGCAGCATGTGCCGGGCTACGTCGAACACGCCGAGCAGTTGCGCGCGGCGGGTATCGACGAGATCTGGTGCGTGTCCGTCAACGACGCATTCGTGATGGGCGCATGGGGACGTGATCTGCACACCGCGGGCAAGGTGCGCATGATGGCGGACGGCAGCGCGGCTTTCACTCATGCGCTGGGGCTGACGCAGGATTTGTCCGCGCGTGGCATGGGAATTCGTTCCCTGCGCTATGCGATGGTGATTGACGGCGGTGTAGTCAAGACGCTGGCCGTCGAGGCGCCGGGCAAATTCGAAGTGAGCGATGCGGCGAGTGTTCTCGCGACGTTGACGTCCTGATCGTGCGGTGCGCCGTTGCCTTCGGGCAACGCTGCTCACCGGCCTCAGGGCAGTTGTAACACGGGCTGATGACCGGAAACGCCTCCGTTCCGGGCATCAGCCCGTCCCGTATCGGCGCGGGTAAACAGTCGAAACAGATTGATACGCAGTTTCAAACTACGCTGAATAGGGAATTACGCTATAATCTCCCCTATCGAATATAACTCCTGATTGATATCTTCAATCAAGACGAAGAACATCATGCTGAAGCAGCGCACCATCAAATCCATCGTGAAGACCGTGGGTATCGGTGTCCACTCGGGCCGCAAGATCGAGCTGACGCTCCGTCCTGCCGCGCCGGGCACGGGCATCGTCTTCTCGCGCGTCGACCTTCCCACGCCCGTCGACATCCCCGCCGCGGCGACGTCGATCGGCGATACGCGGCTCGCGTCGGTGTTGCAGAAGGATGGCGTGCGCGTGTCGACCGTCGAGCATCTGATGTCGGCGTGTGCCGGCCTCGGTATCGACAACCTCTATGTCGACGTGACGGCCGAGGAAATCCCGATCATGGACGGCAGCGCGGCGACCTTCGTGTTCCTGATCCAGTCTGCCGGGATCGAGGAGCAGAACGCGCCGAAGCGCTTCGTCAAGGTGAAGAAGACGGTCGAAATCCGCGACGGCGACAAGTTTGCGCGTCTCGATCCGTACTTCGGCTTCAAGCTGAAATTCTCGATCGACTTCCGTCACCCGGCCGTCGACAAGACCGGCCAGGAGCTCGAGGTCGATTTCGCGAATACGTCTTATGTGCGCGAGATCGCGCGTGCGCGTACGTTCGGCTTCGCACATGAGGCCGAGATGCTGCGCGAGATGGGTCTCGCCCGTGGCGGCAGCATGGAAAACGCGATCGTGCTCGACGAGTACCGCATCCTGAACAATGACGGGCTGCGCTACGACGACGAGTTCGTGAAGCACAAGATGCTCGACGCGATCGGCGACCTGTACGTGATCGGCCATCCGCTGCTGGCGTCGTACACGGCGTACAAGTCGGGCCACGGGCTGAACAACGCGCTGCTGCGCGAACTGCTCGCGAACGAAGATGCGTACGAGATCGTCACGTTCGACGATCCGCAAGCCGCACCGAAGGGCTTTGCGTTCGACATGCAGACGGCCTTCGCCTGATCTGCGTTCGACGCAAGCAATAAAAAAGCAGCCTTCGGGCTGCTTTTTTATTGGCCGGCCGCTTGGCGTTGCCGGCGGCGCGTACCGTCAGCGCGGCTTCGCGCCGTGCCGGGCCGCCATCCGCGCGAGCGCGGCCTGCAGCGGTGACGGTTCGAGATGATCTGCCAGGTCGCGTAGCGCGGCCGCGCCAGCCGACGTCATTCGCGCCTGCTTCACGTGGGGCGGCTCAGGCGCATCTTTCGGGCGCACGCGTACGCGCAGCGTCGAGACCGGCCAGCCGCGTTTTTGCAGATCGCCGAGCAGCCGCGGTTCGACCTGTCGCAGCCGGGCGGCCAACGCGTTGTGCGCAGCAAAGAGGGTCAGGGTGCCATCCTTCACGAAGCCGGGCTCGACGTGGTTCGCCAGATAGTCGGGCAGGAGCGCGGCAAGATCGCGCTGCAGCGACGCGATCTGTTCGACGCCGGCGCGCAGCGCCGCGAACGCGTCGGTGCGGCCGAGCACTTCGGACACGGGTTGCGGGCGATACGGGGCGAGCGGGCCGAAACGCTTGGAAAATCGGTTCATCGAGACATTCTTCGGGCGCGCACGCGCGCGGACGTTGACGCCGATTGTACCCGCGCGGGCCCGTGCACGGGCGGCTTTCGCCCCGTTGGCCCGGCCGTCTGCGCGCAGTGCCCGTCTGCCCGAGACACGGGCGCATGCTTCCCCGCGTGCTAAAATTCCTCGTTTGAGTCCACTAATTCGCTAAGCCGCCGAGGCTCGGGCGTCGGGGCGCGCAACACGCGCCGGGCGCCGGTGCTGCGACGCAGGATCCGATCCGATGACAACCGGTTTTCTCCAGAAAATTTTTGGCAGCCGCAACCAGCGGCTCGTCAAGCAATACCAAAAGACCGTCGCGACGATCAATGCGCTCGAAACGCAGATCGAGAAGCTGACGGACGACCAGTTGCGCGGCAAGACGGACGAATTCCGCCAGCGGGTCGCGGCCGGCGAGTCGCTCGACAAGCTGCTGCCAGAAGCCTTCGCGGTCTGTCGCGAGGCCAGCCGTCGTGTGCTGAAGATGCGGCACTTCGACGTGCAGATGATCGGCGGCATGGTGCTCCACTACGGCAAGATCGCGGAAATGCGCACCGGCGAGGGCAAGACGCTCGTCGCGACGCTGCCCGTGTACCTGAACGCGCTGGCAGGCCGCGGCGTGCACGTGGTGACCGTCAACGATTACCTCGCGCAGCGCGACGCCGAATGGATGGCGCGCCTCTACAACTTCCTCGGTCTGTCGGTCGGCATCAACCTGTCCGGCATGGAGCACGACCAGAAGCAGCAGGCTTACGCGGCGGACATCACGTACGGCACGAACAACGAATTCGGCTTCGACTACCTGCGCGACAACATGGTCTACGAGACCGACGCGCGCGTGCAGCGGGCCCTGAATTTCGCGGTCGTCGACGAAGTGGACTCGATCCTGATCGACGAGGCGCGTACGCCGCTGATCATTTCGGGCCAGGCCGAGGATCACACCGAGTTGTACGTGCGGATGAACGCACTGCCGCCGCTGCTCGAGCGCCAGATCGGCGAAGAGAAGGCCGACGGCACGGGCGTCGAGAAGCCGGGCGACTACACGCTCGACGAGAAGGCGCGCCAGGTGTTCCTGACGGAATCGGGCCACGAGAAGGCCGAGCGCCTGCTCGCCGAATGGGGCCTGATCGGCGAGGGCGAGAGCCTGTACGCACCGCAGAACATCACGCTGATGCACCACGTGTACGCGGCGCTGCGCGCGCACACGCTGTTCCACAAGGATCAGCACTACGTCGTGCAGAACGGCGAAGTGGTCATCGTCGACGAATTCACGGGCCGCCTGATGGCCGGCCGCCGCTGGTCCGACGGCCTGCACCAGGCCGTCGAGGCGAAGGAACACGTGAAGATCCAGAGCGAGAACCAGACGCTCGCGTCGATCACGTTCCAGAACTACTTCCGGATGTACGCGAAGCTGGCCGGCATGACCGGCACCGCCGACACCGAAGCGTACGAATTCAACGAGATCTACGGCCTCGAAACGGTCGTGATCCCGACCAACCGTCCGCCGAAGCGGATCGACAAGCAGGACCAGATCTACAAGACCGCCAAGGAGCGCTATGACGCGGTGATCCGCGACATCCGCGACTGCTACGAACGCGGTCAGCCGGTGCTGGTCGGCACGACGTCGATCGAGAACTCGGAGCTGCTGTCGCACCTGCTGAAGCAGGCCGGGCTGCCGCACGAGGTGCTGAACGCGAAGCAGCACGAGCGTGAAGCGGCGATCGTCGCGGAAGCGGGCCGGCCAAAGCGCATCACGATCGCGACCAACATGGCCGGCCGCGGTACCGACATCGTGCTCGGCGGCAATGCCGAGAAGCAGGCGGCGTTCATCGAGGCCGACGAAGCGATCCCGGCCGACGAAAAGGCGCGCCGCATCCAGAAGCTGCACGACGAGTGGGAAACGCTGCATGAGGAGGTGAAGGCCGCGGGCGGCCTGCACATCATCGGCACCGAGCGCCACGAATCGCGCCGGATCGACAACCAGCTGCGCGGCCGTGCAGGCCGCCAGGGCGATCCGGGCTCGTCGCGCTTCTACCTGTCGCTCGACGATCCGCTGCTGCGCATTTTCGCGGGCGACCGCGTGCGTTCGATCATGGACCGCCTGAAGATGCCGGAAGGCGAGGCGATCGAGGCGGGCATCGTCACGCGTTCGATCGAGTCCGCGCAGCGCAAGGTCGAAGCGCGCAACTTCGACATCCGCAAGCAGCTGCTCGAATACGACGACGTGTCGAACGACCAGCGCAAGGTGATCTACCAGCAGCGTAACGAGTTGCTCGAAGCGCACGACATCACCGAGACGATCACCGCGATGCGTCACGGCGTGATCACCGAAGTCGTCCGCCAGTTCGTGCCGGAAGGCAGCATCGAAGAGCAGTGGGACGTGCCCGAACTCGAGGAAGCGCTGCGCAACGACTGGCAGCTCGACCTCGCGATCCAGGAAATGGTGAACGAGTCCTCGTCGATCACGGCCGAGGAGATCCTCGACGCGGTGACGACGGCCGCCGACGAGCAGTACGAGGCGAAGGTCGCGATGGTCGGCCGCGAATCGTTCAGCGCGTTCGAGCGCTCGGTGATGCTGCAGACGGTCGATCGCCTGTGGCGCGAGCACCTCGCGGCGCTCGACCACCTGCGCCAGGGCATCCACCTGCGCGGCTATGCGCAGAAGAATCCGAAGCAGGAATACAAGCGCGAAGCGTTCGAACTGTTTGCCGCGATGCTGGAGGCAATCAAGCAGGAAGTCACGCGCGTCGTGATGAACGTGCAGATCCAGTCGCCGGAACAGCTCGAGGAGGCCGCCGAGCAGATCGAGGAGCGTGGCGGTCATCTCGAGAACGTCGAGTACCAGCACGCCGATTATGCGGAAGCCGGTGCGCCGGTGGCGAACGTCGCGGCTGCCGCGGCGGCCACCGCGACGGCCGACATGGTCGGCAGCGCGATGACGCACAGCGGCCCCGGCGGCGAAATGCCGAAGGTCGGCCGCAACGACCCGTGCCCGTGCGGCAGCGGCAAGAAGTACAAGCAATGTCACGGGAAGCTGTCATGATCGACGGCGGTGCGCATCACGCGTGCCGCTTCGTTTGCAGCTTCGAGTGAGTGATGTGAGTTGCGGCGGCCTGCGCGTGCGGCCGCCGGTTCTTCCAATCGATGCCGGCACATGCCGGCATTTTCCATCCGGCAGGTGTGCCCCATGGCTGTCAATTTTCCGTCGATCGATCCCGCCCAACTGCATCCCGTCGCCGGCGTCACGCTCGGCTGGGCGGAAGCGAACATCCGCAAGCCGAATCGCAAGGACGTGCTGGTCATCTCCGTCGACGAAGGCGCGACGGTCGCGGGCGTGTTCACCGAAAACCGTTTCTGCGCAGCGCCGGTCACCGTCTGCCGCGAGCATCTGGCGAAGGTGCGCGCGGGCGGCGCGGGCATTCGCGCGCTCGTCGTGAATACGGGCAATGCGAACGCGGGCACCGGCGAGCCGGGCCTCGTGAACGCACGCGAAACCTGCACGGAACTCGCGCGCCTCGCGGGCATCGAGCCGGCGCAGGTGCTGCCGTTCTCGACCGGCGTGATCCTCGAGCCGCTGCCGATCGATCGCCTGAAGGCCGGCCTGCCGGCCGCGCTCGCGAACCGCAAGGCCGCGAACTGGTTCGACGCCGCGCAGGCGATCATGACGACGGACACGCTGCCGAAGGCCACGTCGCGCCAGGTGACGATCGACGGCCATACGGTCACGCTGACGGGCATCAGCAAGGGCGCGGGCATGATCAAGCCGAACATGGCGACGATGCTTGGTTTCCTCGCGTTCGACGCGAACGTCGCGCAGCCGGTGCTCGACACGCTCGTGAAGGAAGTGGCCGACCGTTCGTTCAACTGCATCACGATCGACGGCGATACGTCGACGAACGACTCGTTCATCCTGATCGCGTCGGGCAAGAGCACGCTGCCGGCGATCACGTCGACCGATTCGCCGGCCTATGCGGCGCTGCGCGATGCGGTGACGGAAGTCGCGCAGGTGCTGTCGCAACTGATCGTGCGCGATGGCGAAGGCGCGACGAAATTCATGACGGTGCAGGTCGAAGGCGGCAAGAATGTCGCGGAATGCCGCCAGATTGCGTACGCAATCGGCCATTCGCCGCTCGTGAAGACGGCCTTCTACGCATCCGACCCCAACCTCGGCCGGATTCTCGCGGCGATCGGTTATGCGGGCGTCGCGGATCTGGACGTCGACAAGATCGACCTCTATCTCGACGACGTGCTCGTCGCGAAGGCGGGCGGCCGCAACCCGGCTTACCAGGAAGAGGACGGCCAGCGCGTGATGAAGCAGAGCGAAATCACGATCCGTGTGCTGCTCGGCCGTGGTGACGCGCAGGCCACCATCTGGACGTGCGACCTGTCGCACGACTACGTGAGCATCAACGCGGATTACCGCTCCTGATCGGGAGCGTTCGAACGACATGGACAAGCTTGAACAGTTTCTGACGCGCGCCGAAGCGCTGCTCGGCCGTCTCGAAGGGATGCTGCCGCCCGCGCCGGCCGCGGTCGACTGGAATGCCGCGCACGCTTTCCGCTGGCGCAAGCGCCAGGGGCGCGGCTATTTGCAGCCGGTGCCGGCCGTGTCGTCGATCACGCTCGACGATCTGCACAACATCGACCGCCAGAAAGGGCTGATCGAACAGAACACGCGGCAGTTCGTACAGCAGAAGCCGGCCAACAACGTGCTGCTGACCGGCGCACGCGGTACCGGCAAATCGTCGCTGATCAAGGCATGCCTGAACGCGTATGCGAACGACGGCCTGCGCCTGATCGAAGTCGACAAGGACGACCTGCACGATCTCGGCGACATCGTCGACCTGATCTCGCAGCGTCCCGAGCGCTTCATCGTGTTCTGCGACGACCTGTCGTTCGAGGAGGGCGAGTCGGGCTACAAGGCGCTGAAGGTCGCGCTCGACGGCTCGATCGCCGCGCAGTCGGACAACGTGCTGATCTACGCGACGTCGAACCGCCGCCATCTGCTGCCCGAGTACATGAGCGACAACGAGTCGTACAAGCATCTTCCGGATGGCGAGATTCACCCCGGCGAAGTCGTCGAGGAAAAGATCTCGCTGTCGGAGCGCTTCGGCCTGTGGGTCAGCTTCTATCCGTTCAAGCAGGACGACTACCTCGACATCGTCGGGCACTGGCTGCGTCATTTCGGCTGCCCGGATGCAGAGATCGAATCCGCACGCGGCGACGCGCTCGTGTGGGCGCTCGAGCGCGGTTCGCGGTCGGGGCGCGTCGCGTGGCAGTTTGCGCGTGACTGGTCGGGCCGCAAGGAGCAGGCATGAGCGCGGATCTCGCACAAGGCGCGGTGCGCGCGCCCGATGGCCGCAAGGTGACGGAAGTCGCGGTCGGCGTGATGGTGCAGCCGGACGGTAGCTACCTGCTCGCGCAGCGGCTGCAAGGCAAGCCGTATGAAGGCTACTGGGAGTTTCCGGGCGGCAAGCTGGAGGCCGGCGAAAGCGTCGAGGACGCGCTTGCGCGCGAACTGCACGAGGAGCTCGGCATCGAAGTCACGGCCAGCCACCGCTGGCACACGCTCGAGCACGATTATCCGCATGCGTACGTGCGGCTGTATTTCTGCAAGGTGACGGGTTGGACGGGCGAGCCGCACAGCAAGGAAGGGCAGGCGTTCGTGTGGCAGCAACTGCCGGTCGCCGTCGCGCCGCTGCTGCCCGCTGCGCTGCCGGTGCTCGAATTGCTCGAGAAAGAAGCCGCGTCGAACTGACGCCACGATGGCCTGCCGGAAAGGCGGGCCATATCACTAGCGGGCAGCGCCGCGCGCCACTCAGCTGTCTCGACGGCCTTCCGTGCCGTCTTCTTCCGACGAGGGGCCCTCGTCGGAGGATCCACCGATCCGGTACTTTTCCGCGGCCCATGCGCCGAGGTCGAGCTGCTTGCAGCGGGCCGAGCAGAACGGGCGGAACTGATTTTCGGGCGTCCAGCGCACTTCAGCGCCGCACGACGGGCATTTCACAACGGTAGTCATACGAAAGCGATCCGGCCCGCGGCCGTTACAGATTGCACAGTGTCAGATGGAACGGCACGTCGATATCCACCGCGCGCGGACGCACATCGCCGTCCTGCGTGGTGAACCGTACCCACAGCATGTATTTGTTCGCGCTCGCTTCCGGAATGACGCGCAACTCCGGCGGCACGCGCACCTGCATCAACTGGTAGGTGCGGCCGGACAGCATCTGCTGGTAGCTGCCCTGCATCGCCATGACCTTCGACGCCTGGCCCGATTCGCGCGCGAGCCGCAGCACGATCGTCACGGCGTCGCGCAGCGGCAGCATCGGCAGGATCCACTTCGCGATGTCCTGGCGCCGCTGCTCGGCGGGCCACTGCTGCCATGCGTAGTACGACGGCAGGTCGAACTTGCACGTGCCGCCGGGAATCACCGCACGGCTGCGGATGCTGGCGAGCCACTCGTTATCGACGAGGTGCTGCCCGGTCTTGCCCTGCATCTGCGCGAGATTCGCGAGTGTCTGCTCGATTTCGCCGAGCACGGCTTCGAGCGCGTTCTGCTCGATGCCCGGATTGCCGCGAAAGGGGGCGAGCGTCTGGCGCTGACGTTCGAGCTCCTTCATCAGATCCGATTTCAGGTCCGCGCGGCCCGTTACCTCGGCGATTTCGAACAGCGTCGTCAGCGCGACGTGGTGTTCACGCGGGTCCTCCTGAGCCAAAAAGAACGCGAAGCGCTCGAAGAGATCTTCGAGGCGCAACAGCGTGCGAATTCGCTCGTTGAACGGATACTCGTAAAGAATCAAGCGCGCTCGCCTCTTGGGTAGGGATTGAAACAATGCAGGACATTCTAATGCTCACTCTCTACCCTAGCAACGCGCCAATTTCGTACACCATCACGATTGGGCGCGAGGTTCAGCGCGCGGCGGCCGCAAACCCGAGATAGCGTTGGTGCAGTGCATCGACCTGTGCGGCGAGCGTGTCGGGTGTCGTCGCGTCGTTGACGATCACGTCGTCGGCCGCCGCGAGACGTGCTTCGCGCGTCGCCTGTTTCGCGATGATCGCTTCGACCTGCTCGCGCGTGAAGCCGTTGCGCCGCATCACGCGTGCAATCTGCGTTTCGACCGGGCAATCGACGACGAGCACGCGATCGCTGCGCGCCTTCCAGTTGCCTGACTCGACGAGCAGCGGCACGACGAACATCACGTACGGGCCTTGCGCTTCGCGCGCTTCACGATCGGTCTCCGCGCGGATCAGCGGGTGCGTGATCGCTTCGAGGCGGCGGAGCGCGGCGTCGTCGCTGAAGATCAGCGTGCGCATCTTCGCGCGATCGAGCGAGCCGTCGGCGGCAACGAAGCCGCGGCCGAATGCCTGTTCGATCGCGGGCATTGCGAGGCCGCCCGGTGCGGTGATGCGATGGGCGATCAGATCGGTATCGACCAGCGATGCGCCGCGGGCGCCGAACAGGTCGGCGACGGTCGTCTTGCCGCTGCCGATGCCGCCGGTGAGTCCGATTGCGAACATGTCAGCCTCCGAGCGCCGAATAGAACGGGGTGCCGAAAAACAGCGTCGCGGCGCCGCCTGCCGCGAGGAACGGGCCGAACGGAATCGGCTCCTCGAAGCGCATGCGGCCGCGCCAGGTCGCAATGAGCCCGACGATCGCGCCCGTCACCGCGGCGAACAGCACGACCTGCGGCAATGCGGCCCAGCCCATCCATGCGCCGAGCGCGGCGAGCAGCTTCAGGTCGCCGAAACCGATGCCCTCGATGCCGCGCAGCCATTTGAACAGCCAGTAGATCGCCCACAGGAACAGGTAGCCGGCCATGGCCCCGATCACCGCCGAGCGCAGCGACGTGAACGTGCCGCCGAGGTTCAGCACGAGCCCGGCCCAGAGGAGCGGCAGCGTCATCGAGTCCGGCAGGTAGCCCGTCCGGATATCGATCGCGCTCATCGCGAGCAGCGCGGCGCACAGCGCGAATGCGGCAAGCGCGGCGACGGTCGGGCCGAATGCCGCGAGCGACCCGGCGGCGAGCAGTGCGCACGCGAGCTCGACGAGCGGATAGCGGATGCCGATCGCGTGGCCGCAGCGCCGGCAGCGCCCGCGCAGCATCAGATAGCTGACGAGCGGGATGTTTTCCCATGCGTGCAGCACGTGGCCGCAATGCGGGCAGGCGCTGCGCGGGCGCCACAGATCGTAGCGCGGCGGGTAGCCGTCGTCGGGCGGGGCGCTCGCGTTGCCGGTCGCTTCATCGATCTCGGCCTGCCACGCACGCTGCATCATCACGGGCAGCCGGTGCACGACCACGTTCAGGAAGCTGCCGATGCAAAGGCCGACGACGACCGCGAACGCATACTGTAGCGCGGGCGGCAGCATCGCCAGCGCGAGCAGCGTGCTCTCGGGCGAATCGGTAACGGCGGACAGGGGCGCTGGCGTCATGAGGCTCAAGGTTCGGACTAAAAGGCGACAGAATCGGTTGCGATGCTACACCACGTTGCCGAGCTGAAGGATGGGCAGGTACATCGCGATCACCAGGCCGCCGACGAGTGCACCCAGTACGATCACGATCAGCGGTTCGCCGAGCGCGGCGAGTGCATCGAGACGCGCGTCGAGCTGGCGTTCGCACAGCGCGGCGATGTCGGCGAGCATCGTGTCGAGCGCACCCGTCTCCTCGGCGACGGCGATCGGCTGCACGACGTCGTCCGGGAAGCAGCCGGCCGACTGCATCGCGTCCGCGAGGCGTGCGCCGCGCAGCACGCGAGCCGCGATGTGCGCAGTGGCGTGCTCGAACACCGGATGGCCGGCGGTGCGCTCGAGCGTGGCGAAGGCGTCGGCGAGCGGCACGCCGGCGCCGAGCAGTGTCGCAAGCGAGCGGCACCAGCGTGCGGCCGCATACCGGCCGAGCGCGCTACCCGCGAGCGGCGCATGTAGCAGGCGCCGCGCGACAGCGTGGCGCAGCCGTGCCGACCGCCGCAATGCGTGATGCGCGGCCAGCCCGGCCGCCGCGGCAATGGCAAGGAGCCCGCCGCCCCATGCCGACAGTGCGGAGGACAGCGCGAGCAGCGCGCGGGTCGGCGCCGGAAGTGCGGCGCCGAAACCGTCGAAGATCTGGCGGAACGTCGGTACCACCCACACCATCAACGCGGCCGAGATCGCGAGCCCGAACAGGATGACGGCCACCGGGTACGCGAGCGCGGCCCGCAGCTTGCGCCACTGCGCGTCGGTGCGCTCGCGGTGCTCCGCGACCCGGGTCAGCACGATGCCGAGCGAGCCGGACGCTTCGCCGACCTCGATCAGCTGGCGATACAGCGTGCCGAACTGGGATGGATAGCGTGCGAGCGCATCGGCGAAGCGCCGGCCGCTGACGATCTCGCGGGCGAGACCCGCTGCGATGCGCGGCAGGCCATCGTGTGGACGCGTCCGCGCGAGCATCTCGAGCGACGGCGCGAGCGGCAACCCGGCCTGCAGCAGGCTCGCGAGCTGGCGCGTGAAGCGCGTGACGTCTCTCGCGCTGGCTGTTGGCGGCCGGGCAGGCCCGCGGACGTTGAGCGACAGTACGGCGATGCCGTCGCGTGCGAGCGCGGCACGCGCGCTCGCGGCGTCGAATGCGATGACGGTCCCGCGACGCGACGTGCCGTCGCGACGGCGGCCGCGCCACGCGAAGCGGGTCTCGCGCGGCGGTGTGCGCATGCTCATGCGGCCGGTGTCGCGGCGAGGGCTTCCGCGATGCTCGTCGTGCCGTCACGGACGCGCGCGAGCGCCGCGTCGCGCAGACTGCGCACGCCTTCGGCCGCCACGCATTGCGCGAGTTCGCCGACACTCGCCCGTGCGACGATGCGTTCCGCGAGCCCGGACGATACCGGCATCGTCTGATGCAGGCCGACGCGGCCGCGATAGCCGATGCCGTGACAGGCCGGACAGCCTCGCGCCACGAACGGCCGCCATCCGGCTGCAAGGGCAGCCGGGTCGCAGCCGGCTTCGCGCAGGACGGGCACCGGTGCGTCCGAGGGCACGCGGCAGGCGGCGCACAGTCGACGGACGAGGCGCTGCGCGGTGACGAGGTGCAGCGCGGCCGCGAGGTTGTATGGCGCGACGCCGATGTCGAGCAGTCGCGCGACGGCGGCCGGTGCGTCGTTCGTGTGCAGCGTCGACAGCACGAGATGGCCGGTCTGGGCGGCCTTGATCGCGACGTCGGCCGTCGCCGCATCGCGAATCTCGCCGACCATGATGATGTCCGGATCCTGCCGCAGCAGCGCGCGCAGAGCCGTTGCGAACGTGAGCCCGGCCTTTTCGGCGACGCCGACCTGGCTGATGCCGTCGAGCTGGATCTCGGCGGGATCCTCGACCGTGCAGACGTTGTGCGTGTCGCGATCGAGCATCTGCAGCGCGCAGTAGAGCGATAGCGTCTTGCCGCTGCCGGTCGGACCCGTGACGAGCACGAGACCATGTGGTGCGCGTATCGCGGCCTCCATCGCGGCTGCCTGCTGCGCGTCGAAGCCGAGGCGGGCGAGCGTGAGATCGGGCGGCATGGTTTCGAGCCGCCGCAGCACCAGCTTCTCACCGAACAACGTGGGCAGCGAGCTGACCCGGTAGTCGCCGCGCGTACCGCCGTCGATCACGATGCGCAGCCTGCCGTCCTGCGGGAGCCGCCGCTCGGCGATGTCCATGCGCGCGAGCACCTTGATCCGTGTGACGAGCGCGTCGCGCAGATGAAGAGGCGGCCGCGCGTGTTCGTGCAGCACGCCGTCGATGCGCAGGCGAATGCGCCAGCCGGCTTCGAAAGGTTCGACGTGGATGTCGGATGCGTCGCGTACGCGAGCCGCGTGAAGCGTATCCGTCAGCAGCCGTACGGCCGGTGCATCGTCGAGCTGGGCCGCGTCGAGCGCGCGCGATGCGGTGGCGGGCGAAGCATCGGAGTGGGCGGGCGGCTGCGTGCGCAGCGGCGCCCCGGGAGGAGGGAAATGCATGTGAGCCGGCACGCTGGCCGCCTGTTGACCGTGACCAGCAGATGGTCGCGCGTCGGAGGCGGCGCCGGCAGTCAGCCGTTCGGCTAGCGCGCGGTGGCGCGTGAGGGGCGCGAGCCGCGCGGTTTGAAGAGCTTGACGGTGCGCACGGCCTGGTCGTCGCTGCGCATCACCTCGAGCATCACGTCGCCGATTTTCAGGCACACGTCGTCTTCCGGAATTTCCTCGAGGATTTCGAGCACCAGGCCGTTCAGCGTCTTCGGCCCGTCGGTCGGCAGCTTCAGGTGCAGCCAGCGATTCAGTTCGCGCAGCGGCATGCTTGCCGAGACGATGCATTCGCCGTTTTCGTCCCAGCCGCCCTTGCGTTCGCTGCGCGGCATCGACGTCGTGAATTCGCCGATCAGCTCCTCGATGATGTCTTCCGGCGTCACGAGCCCTTCGAGCTCGCCGTACTCGTTGACGACGAGCGCGGTCCGCTGCCGCGTTTCCTGGAAAAACTGGAGCTGCTGCACCACCGGCGTACCGGACGGCACGTAGTACGGCTCGGCGAGCAGCGCGCGCAGCGTCTCGCGGTCGAATTCCTGGTTGTGCAGCGCGGTCAGCGTCTTGCGGACGTGCAACACGCCGAGCACCTTGTCGATGTCGCCTTCGTAGACGACGAGCCGGTTGTGATAGCAGGTCTCGAGCTGGTGCAGGACGTCGTCGAGCGGCGCGTAGAAATTGAGCGACTCGATCTGGCGGCGCGGCACCATCACGTCGTCGACCGTGATGTTCTCGAGGTCGAACAGGTTGAGCAGGATGCTGCGGTGCTTGGTCGGCATGAAGCTGCTCGACTCGAGCACGATGGCCCGCAGCTCGTCGGCTGACATTCGCTGGTCGCGACCCTTCTTCGTGTTGATGCGCAGCACCCACAGCACGCCGTTCGCGAGTGCGTTGACGAACCAGACGACCGGCTTGAACACGCGCATCAGCGGCGCGATCACGAGGCTCGCGGGCAGCGCGATGCGTTCGGGGAACGTCGCACCGACGATCTTCGGCGCGATTTCGGCGAACACGATGATCAGGAACGCGACGATGCCGGTCGCGATCGACAGCGCGAGGTTGTTGCGGCCGAACGTATGCAGCGCGAGCGACGTCGTCAGGACCGGGATGATCGTGTTGAACAGGTTGTTGCCGATCAGGATCACGCTGAGCAACAGGTCAGTGCGCGTGAGCAGGCCTTGCGTGGTTTTCGCGCCGAGTGCGCCCTGGCTGGCGAGATGCTTCAGCCGATGGCGGTTGAGCGCCATCATCGCGGTCTCGGAAATCGAAAAGAAGCTGGAACAGAGGAGAAGCAGGAAGACGGCGCCGATTTGCGCCCATAAGGGAATTTGGTCCACGCGTTGGAAGGGCAGTGAAGGACAGGGATGGAAGGAATATAGCAGAGGCCGGCGGCGGCGATGTGTCGTGCGCGACACGAGGGGCCTGCGGCGGCCGGGTAAAAAAAAACCGTGCACGGAGTGCACGGTTTTTTACAAATCTGGTCGGGGTGAGAGGATTCGAACCTCCGGCCTCTACGTCCCGAACGTAGCGCTCTACCAGGCTAAGCTACACCCCGATTTTTGCTCTTCAGACTTCGCCGTCTTCGTTAAGAATCGCTGCGTCGTCACAAGCAAGAACGTAACTATAACGATGTTTTTTCTAAAAGGGAATACTTTGATGAAGAAAATTTTCGAGACAAGGCATCGCTTCGCGTTCGCGGCGTGTTTACGATTGCCGCGACGTCGAGTATGAGCACAACCCGAGCAGGCTTTCCTTATAGATCGAGTCCGGGAACGCGGCAATCGCCGCGGCTGCCGCCTGCGCTTCCTGGCGTGCGCATTCGAGCGTGTGATCCAGTGCGCCCGAGCGCGTGATCGCTTCGAAGATCGTGTCGAAGCGGTCGGTGCCGCCCTGTTCGATCGCCTCGCGTGCCAGCGCCGACTGTTCGGGCGTGCCGCGTTCGATCAGATAGATGAGCGGCAGCGTCGGCTTGCCTTCGCGAAGGTCGTCGCCGGCATTCTTGCCCATTGCCTCGACGGTGCCTGCGTAGTCGAGCCAGTCGTCCATGATCTGGAATGCCGTGCCGATCCGGCGGCCGTATTCGGCGGCGGCCGCCTCGGTCGGCGCATCGGCGCCCGCGAGTACCGCGCCCAGGCGTGCCGATGCCTCGAACAGCTTGGCTGTCTTGTAGCGAATCACCTGCATGTAGCGCGTTTCGTCGACGTCCGCGTCGTGCATGTTGAGGAGCTGCAGCACCTCGCCTTCGGAAATGATCGTCGTCGCTTCCGACAGGATCTCCATCACGCGCATCTTGCCGACGCCGACCATCATCTCGAACGAGCGCGAATAGAGGTAGTCGCCTACCAGCACGCTCGCCGCGTTGCCGAACAGCGCATTGGCGGTCTGGCGGCCGCGGCGCAGCTCGGATTCGTCGACGACGTCGTCATGCAGCAGCGTGGCCGTATGGATGAACTCGACGACGGCGGCCAGCACGTGCCGCTGGTGCGACGTCTCGCCGAGCGCGCCGGCGACGAGCAGCAGCAATGCCGGACGCAGCCGCTTGCCGCCCGCGCCGATGATGTACTCGGCGATCTGGTTGATCAGCAGCACATCGGACGCGAGGCTTTGCCGGATAACGCGATTCACCTGCTCCATGTCACTGGTGATCGGAGCGAGCAGATGGGCGGCGCTGAGGGTGGGGGAGGCGGTGGACGACGACATGATGATGGAATTGGGTGATGCCGCGGATTATAAGTCGAATCCGCGATATGCCGGTCTGTCAGACGTACCAGCGGCGCGATTTTGGCCGTCCGGTAGAGGCCCGCGCGCGGCAATCGTCGATCGGCTTTGACTTGGGTGCTAACCCCATGTATAATCACGTGTTTTCCGCGCGTGGTGTGCGGAAAAATTGGATCCAGAGTGAGGTTCTCAATGTACGCGGTCATAAAAACCGGCGGCAAGCAGTACAAGGTTGCCGTTGGCGAAAAACTCAAAGTAGAACAGATACCGGCTGACATTGACGCTGAAATCACGCTCGACCAGGTTCTCGCAGTGGGCGAAGGCGAATCGATTAAGTTCGGTACGCCGCTGGTCAGTGGGGCTTCCGTCAAGGCCACCGTTGTGTCGCACGGTCGTCATGCCAAGGTCACCATCTTCAAGATGCGTCGCCGGAAGCACTACCAAAAGCACGGCGGCCACCGCCAGAACTACACTGAGCTGCGCATCGACGCGATCAACGCGTAAGCGCCTCGGTAAAGGAGCAATCAGATGGCACACAAAAAGGCAGGCGGCTCTTCCCGGAACGGCCGCGACTCCGAGTCGAAACGTCTCGGCGTGAAAGTGTACGGCGGCCAGGCAATCAATGCCGGCGGCATCATCGTGCGTCAGCGCGGTACGCGCATGCACGCAGGCGAGAACGTCGGCATGGGCAAGGATCACACCCTGTTCGCGCTGGTCGACGGTCACGTCAAGTTCGCGACGAAGGGCGCGGACAAGAAGCATCTGGTCATCGTTGTCCCGGCGGCTGCCTAAGTTCAGGCACCCACGGGCTTCGTAGCCGAAAGGCCCCGCAGTCTTCGCGGGGCCTTTTTTTATTTGGTCGCCAGGCGCGTGTGCGTTGGGGCGGCCATCGCGCAACCGGCGTACGATCGGCCGAACGGCAGATTGTTCAAGCGCGCCGGCGCGCGGCACAATAGCGGAAATACTGGGCGGAGTGACGAATGAAGTTCATTGACGAAGCACGAATCGAAGTCATCGCCGGAGACGGAGGCGATGGCAGTGCGTCGATGCGCCGCGAGAAATTCGTCCCGTTCGGCGGGCCGGACGGCGGCGACGGCGGCCGGGGCGGTAGCGTGTATGCGATCGCCGACCGCAACATCAACACGCTGATCGACTACCGTTACGCGAAGAAGCATCTGGCGCGCAACGGCGAAAACGGGCGCGGATCGGATTGCTACGGCAAGGGCGGCGACGACGTCACGCTGCGCATGCCGGTCGGTACGATCATCAGCGACATGGATACCGGCGAGCTGATCGCCGACCTGACCGAGCACGACCAGCAGGTGATGCTTGCACAGGGCGGCGCCGGCGGGCTCGGCAACCTGCATTTCAAGTCGAGCACGAACCGCGCGCCGCGCCAGAAGACGGACGGCAAGCCCGGCGAGCGTCGCATGCTGAAGCTCGAGCTGAAGGTGCTCGCCGATGTCGGCCTGCTCGGCATGCCGAACGCAGGCAAGTCGACGTTCATCTCGTCGGTGTCGAACGCGCGGCCGAAGATTGCCGACTATCCGTTCACGACGCTTGCGCCGAATCTCGGCGTGGTGCGGGTCGGCCCGAGCAAGAGCTTCGTGATCGCCGACATCCCGGGGCTGATCGAGGGCGCCGCCGAAGGTGCGGGCCTCGGCCATCAGTTCCTGCGCCACCTGCAGCGCACCGGCGTGCTGCTGCATCTGGTCGATCTCGCGCCGTTCGACGAAAGCGTCGATCCGGTCGCGGAAGCGACGGCGATCGTCGGCGAGCTGCGCAAGTACGACGAGGCGCTCTACGAGAAGCCGCGCTGGCTCGTGCTCAACAAGCTCGACATGGTGCCGGAAGACGAGCGCAAGGCGCGGGTCGAGGATTTCCTCGAGCGCTTCGAGTGGGACGGCCCCGTGTTCGAGATCTCGGCACTGACCGGTCAGGGTTGTGAAGCGCTGTGCTACGCGATCTACGACTACCTCTCCGAACATTCGGACGCGCATCGCGCGGCGGAGGCGGAAGATCTCGCGGCAGACGTGCGTTTCCGCGACGCACCGCCTGCCAAGGGCGATGCAGCGTCGGGCGACGACGCCTGAGCGATTCCGGACCGCGCCGGGCATGCCGCCCGGCGCCGGCTCAATCGCGCCCGGTCGGAAAGGCAGCAGATACAGGAGACAGTGCAGGATGCGTTCGATCATCGCGGATTCGAAGCGATTGGTGGTGAAGGTGGGCTCCAGCCTCGTGACCAACGACGGCAAGGGGCTCGATCATGCGGCAATCGGCCGTTGGGCGGCTCAGATCGCCGCACTGCGCGCCCAAGGCAAGGAAGTCGTGCTCGTCAGTTCGGGCGCGATTGCCGAAGGGATGCAGCGGCTCGGCTGGAGCAAGCGACCGCGGGAAATCGACGAGTTGCAGGCTGCCGCCGCAGTCGGCCAGATGGGGCTTGCGCAGGTCTATGAAAGCCGCTTCACCGAGCACGACATCCGCACCGCGCAGATCCTGCTGACGCATGCCGATCTGGCAGACCGCGAGCGTTACCTGAATGCACGTTCGACGCTGCTGACACTGTTGCGGCTTGGCGTCGTGCCGATCATCAACGAGAACGACACGGTCGTCACCGACGAAATCAAGTTCGGCGACAACGATACGCTCGGCGCGTTGGTGGCAAACCTGATCGAAGGCGATGCCCTGATCATCCTGACCGACCAGTCGGGGCTGTTCACGGCTGATCCGCGCAAGGACCCGAACGCGACGCTCGTTGCGGAAGCCAATGCAGGCGCGCCGGAACTCGAGGCGATGGCCGGCGGCGCGGGCTCGAGCCTCGGCCGCGGCGGGATGCTGACGAAGATCCTCGCGGCGAAGCGCGCGGCGCACAGCGGCGCGAACACCGTGATCGCGAGCGGCCGGGAGGCCGACGTGCTCGTGCGTCTCGCGGCCGGTGAGGCGATCGGCACGCAATTGATCGCACGTACCGCGCGGATGGCGGCGCGCAAGCAGTGGATGGCCGACCATCTTCAGGTGCGCGGCCATGTCGTGATCGACGCAGGCGCGGTCGAGAAGCTGACGGCCGGCGGCAAGAGCCTGCTGCCGATCGGCGTGATCGACGTGCAGGGCGCGTTCGCGCGCGGTGAAGTCATTGCGTGTGTCGGCCCCGACGGGCGCGAAGTGGCGCGTGGGCTCACGAACTACAGCAGCGCGGAGACGAAACTGATTCACCGCAAGCCGAGCGGCGAGATCGAATCCGTGCTCGGCTACATGCTGGAGCCTGAATTGATCCATCGCGACAACCTGGTGCTGGTGTGACCCTTCGTGCCGGATCCGGCCGTCAAACGAAAAAGCCCGCATGATGCGGGCTTTTTTCATGCGGCGGGCAGGGGCGCAGCGGGCGCCACGCCGTCAGCGCAACTGGCTCATCGCGGTGCGGTGAAACCGGATGTTCTCCAGGATCTGCTGGGTCGTGCCCTGCGGCATCTTGTTCGAGCAGAAGTAGTCCTGATAGAGCGCCGAATGGTAGGCATTCAGCTCGCCGTTCTCGATGCGCCGCCAGTCGTTCTCGACGGTGCGGTCCCAGCCGTCGTGTTCCGAATTCAGGCCGGCATACTGGCGCCATTCGTAGGTGTCGCAGCGGATGCCTTCGTAGTTCACGTTGCGCGCGCCGGCCGGGCTCGTGATGACGACCGCGTAGCGCACGACGCCATCGGTGCCGACCGCGAGCGACTTCGCATCGACGAAGAACTTGAGCGGCGTGTTCTGCGAGACGTTGAACGGCAGCAGGTCGCCCGTTTGCGGCAGCGGCGGCAGCGAGTCGACCGTGTTTTCCTTCCAGGTGCCCTGGCGGTCCAGCAGATACACGAACTCGCTGTCATCCTTGTTGGTGGGCGTCTTCGAATTCGCGCAACCTGCCAGCGTGGCTACCGCGGCAATCGATGCGAGCGCGAGAGCAATCGCTTTCAATATGCATTCCTCGTAAAAAAAGGGCGCGACACCAAGGTCGCGCCCGGTCATGCAGTTCGATTCGTCATTTGCCGACGATCAGGTGGGGCGGCATCTCGTCGAGCGTGCCCGCTTCCACTTCGATCTCCGAACAGACTACCGATGTGTCGACAATCGTCAGCGTCTGCTGGGCCTGTACGCCAATGACGCGCGGATAGCGCGACAGACGCGGCCCACGCGGCTTCTCGGCTCGCTGCGCCGGGCGGCGCAGGAAGCGCGACAGTTCCGTCAGCGCCAACTGATAGACATCCCGCTTGAACTCGATCACCGCATCGAGCGGCACCCAGTACTCGTTCCAGCGCCACGCATCGAACTCCGGGTGGTCGGTCGCGCGCAAGCAAATGTCGCAATCGCGTCCAACCATCCGCAGCAGGAACCAGATCTGCTTCTGGCCGCGGTAATGACCGCGTACTTCGCGTTTAATGAACTTGTCAGGCACCTCATAACGCAACCAGTCGCGGGTGCGGCCGATTATCTTGACGTGTTCCGGATGCAGGCCCGTTTCCTCGTGCAGTTCCCGGTACATCGCCTGCATGGGGGTCTCGCCGTACTTGATCCCACCTTGAGGAAACTGCCAGGAATGCTCGCGGAGCCGCTTGCCCCAAAACACCTCGTTGCGCGCGTTCAAGAGGATGATGCCGACGTTCGGGCGAAAGCCTTCACGATCCAGCATACAACCACCTTCGAATCCTTTAAAATTGCTTTGATTATAAACAGATAACGGGCGCTGCGCACCGTGACGGAGCGAATCCGCGCGGGGTGCACCGACTGAATTGTCCCTGATTAGTCTGCTACGTCATCTGCGCCATCGTCGTTCGCGGCGCGCCGCTTTTTCACCTTGAAACTTTTTCGGGCGCCCCGCCTGGGGGCGCCGTTTTTGGAACCGTCCGCATGAAAGCTTCCCGTTTCTTTATCGGCACCCTGAAAGAAGCACCCGCCGACGCAGAGATCGTCAGCCACAAGCTGATGGTGCGCGCCGGCATGATCCGTCGCGTCGCCGGCGGCATCTATAACTACCTGCCGGTCGGCCTGCGTTCGATTCGCAAGGTCGAGGCGATCGTGCGCGAGGAAATGAACCGGGCGGGCGCCATCGAGCTGCTGATGCCGGCCGTGCAACCCGCCGAGCTGTGGCAGGAATCGGGCCGCTGGGAGCAGTACGGCCCCGAGCTGCTGCGCTTCAAGGACCGCAAGGACAACGACTTCGTGATCGGGCCGACGCACGAGGAAGTCATCACCGACATCGCGCGCAACCAGATCAAGAGCTACCGGCAGATGCCGGTGAACTTCTACCAGATCCAGACGAAGTTCCGCGACGAGATCCGTCCGCGCTTCGGCGTGATGCGCGGCCGCGAATTCATCATGAAGGACGCGTACTCGTTCGACAAGGACGCGGCCGGCCTGAACGAGTCGTATCGCAAGATGTACGACGCGTACGTGCGCATCTTCACGCGCCTCGGCCTCGAGTTCCGCGCGGTCGCGGCCGACAGCGGCTCGATCGGCGGCAACTTCTCGCACGAATTCCACGTGATCGCCGACACCGGTGAAGACGCGATCGCGTACTGCCCGACGTCCGAGTTCGCGGCGAACATCGAGGCGGCCGAAGCGCTGCCGCTGATCGCCGAGCGCGCGGCGCCGGCCGAAGCGATGGAGAAGGTCGCGACGCCGGGCAAGGCGAAGTGCGAAGCCGTCGCCGAGCTGCTGGCCATCCCGCTCGAGCGCACGATCAAGTCGATCGTGCTCGCGACCGACAACGAAGGCGCCGAGCCGACCATCTGGCTCGTGATGCTGCGCGGCGATCACGACCTGAACGAGATCAAGGTGTCGAAGCTGCCGGGCCTGAAGAACCACCGCTTCGCGACCGAGCAGGAAATCGTCGAGTGGTTCGGCACGCCGCCGGGCTATCTCGGCCCGGTCGGCACGAAGAAGCCGGTGAAGGTGATTGCCGATCGTACGGTCGCGAACATGAGCGACTTCGTCGTCGGCGCGAACGAGGTCGACTATCACATCGCGGGCGTGAACTGGGGCCGCGACCTGCCGGAGCCGGACGTCGCCGACGTGCGCGACGTGAAGAAAGGCGATCCGTCGCCGGACGGCAAGGGCGTGATCGACATCTGCCGCGGCATCGAGGTCGGCCACGTGTTCCAGCTCGGCACCAAGTATTCGGAAGCGATGGGCGCGACGTTCCTCGACGAGTCGGGCAAGCCGCAGCCGATGCTGATGGGCTGCTACGGCGTCGGCGTCACGCGCATTCTCGGCGCGGCGATCGAGCAGAACTTCGACGACAAGGGCATCATCTGGCCCGAGTCGATCGCGCCGTTCGAAGTCGTGCTGTGCCCGATGGGCTATGACCGCAGCGACATGGTGCGCGAGACCGCCGACAAGCTGTACGCGGAACTCGTCGCTGCCGGCATCGACGTGATCCTCGACGATCGCGGCGAGCGCCCGGGCGTGATGTTCGCCGACTGGGAACTGATCGGCGTGCCGCATCGCCTCGTGATCGGCGAGCGCGGCCTGAAGGAAGGCAAGATCGAGTATCAGGGCCGCCGCGACGCCGAAGCGACGCTGCTGCCGGCCGACGCGGCTGCGGCGACGGTCGCGGAGAAGATCCGCGCCGCGCTCGCGCGCTAAGCGCACCGACCGGGGAACGCGGTGGAATACACCTTCCTGTCGGCCACCGTGCTCCTGGTGCTGATCACCGATCCGCTCGGCAACATCCCGCTGTTCATTTCGGCGATGCGGGATGTGCCGCGCGAGCGGCGCGTGAAGCTGATCCTGCGTGAAGTGGGGATCGCGTTCGTGATCCTGCTGTTCTTCATGCTGGTCGGCGATCGTTTCCTGCGGATGATGAGCCTCACCGACCTGTCGCTGCGGCTTGGCGGCGGGATCGTGCTGTTCCTGATCGCGCTGCGGATGATCTTCCCGCATCCGGACGGCGCGCTCGGCAACGATCCGCGAGCGGGCGGCGAGCCGTTCATCGTGCCGCTCGCGATTCCGGCGCTCGCCGGGCCGTCCGCGCTCGCGACGGTGATGCTGCTGACGTCGCAGGGGCCCGGCAAGATGCTCGAGTGGGTCGGCGCGCTGACGGTCACGATGATCGTCTGCGCGGTGACGCTGGTGCTGGCCGAGCGGATCCAGCAATGGATCGGCGAGCGGACCGTCGCGGCATTCGAGCGGCTGATGGGCCTCGTGCTCGTCGCGATTTCGGTCGAGATGATGCTGGGCGGCGTCCGCGCGTTCGTGCACCAGCTGTAGGGCGGGGCGGCGCACACTCAAGGCGCCAAAAAAAGCGGCGCTCCGGGAAACCGGAGCGCCGCTTTCTCTTTATATAGTGCGGAGCGGGGTGCTCAGACGTTCGTGGTCAGCGCACGGATCGTCGGCAGGTTGCGCCAGTAGCCCTTCGCATCCATCCCGCAGCCGAACACGTAGCGGTCGGGCACCGCGAAGCCGCAGAAGTCGGGGTGCAGCGGCTTGGCCTTCGCGAGCGTCTTCTCGCACAGCACGGCCGACATGAAGCGCTGCGCGCCCATGTCGAGAATGCGGTCGCGGATCGCGGCCATCGTCTCGCCTTCGTCGAGGATGTCGTCGAGCACGAGCACGATCCGGTCTTTCACCGATTCGCGCGGCGCGACGCGCCAGTGCATTTCCGGGCTGCCCTGCGTCGTGTTGCGGTAGCGGGTCAGGTGGATGTAGTCGAATTCCAGCGGGAAATCGAGATGCGGCAGCAGCATCCCGGTAAACACCGCGGCGCCGCCCATCACCGAGAGAACGAGCGGGAACGCGTCGCCGATCTCGGCGCGGATCGCGTCGGCCATCTTGGAGATCGACGCGTTGACGGCGTCCGCCGAGACGATCTCTTCGGAGTGGTTGAAAATGTGGAGGGCTTCTTCGCGGTTCATGTGTTCTGGCGGGCAGTCGGTATACAAATAAGAATGAAGCAGAACGGCGGGCGCGCGCTACAGCAAAAACCCGCGCGCCGGCCGATGGGCGGAATCAGCGCATGCCGGGCATCATGCCCTTCAGGCCGCGCATCATCTTCTGCATGTTGCCGCCCTTCAGCTTCTTCATCATCGTACGCATCTGGTCGTACTGGTTCAGCATCCGGTTGACTTCCTGCACCGGCACGCCCGCGCCGGCTGCAATGCGGCGCTTGCGCGTCGCCTTGATGATCTCGGGTTTCGCGCGCTCGGCCGGCGTCATCGAGCTGATGATGCCTTCCATCCGGCGGATCGACTTCTCGGCCTGGCCCATGTCGGCGCCGGCCGCCGCCTGCTGGAACTGCGCAGGCAGCTTGTCCATCAGCGACGACAGGCCGCCCATGTTCTTCATCTGGGAGATCTGCGCGCGGAAATCGTTCAGGTCGAAGTCGCCGCCTTTCTTGACCTTGTCGGCGAGCTTCTGCGCGGCCTGCACGTCGACGCCGCGTTGCGCCTCCTCGACGAGCGCGAGGATGTCGCCCATGCCGAGGATCCGGTTCGCCATCCGGTCGGGGTGGAACACCTCGAGGCCGTCGAGCTTCTCGGCGACACCGACGAACTTGATCGGCTTGCCCGTGACGTGACGCACCGACAGCGCGGCGCCGCCGCGCGAGTCGCCGTCGAGCTTGGTCAGCACGACGCCGGTGAGCGGCAGCGTGTCGTTGAACGCCTTCGCGGTGTTGACCGCGTCCTGGCCGAGCATCGCGTCGACGACGAACAGCGTCTCGGCCGGCTTCAGCGTGCCGTGCAGCGCGGCGATTTCCTGCATCATCGCCTCGTCGATGCCGAGGCGGCCGGCCGTATCGACGATCAGCACGTCATGGTAGTGGCGCTTCGCCCAGTCGACGGCCGCGACCGCGATGTCGACGGGCTTCTGGTCGGGCGTGGACGGGAAGAAGTCGGCGCCGACCTGCTCGGTCACCGTTTTCAGCTGCATGATCGCGGCCGGACGATACACGTCGCACGACACCGTGAGCACCTTCTTCTTGTACTTCTCGCGCAGCAGCTTCGCGAGCTTGCCCACGGTCGTGGTCTTGCCCGCGCCCTGCAGGCCGGCCATCAGGATCACGGCGGGCGGCGTGACCGCGAGGTTCAGCTCGGCGGCCTTGCCTTCGTAGTCGCCGCCGATCACGGCGGTCAGTTCCTTCTGGACCACGCCGACCAGCGCCTGACCCGGCGACAGGCTGCTGATCACTTCTTCGCCGAGCGCCTTTTCCTTGACCTTGGCGATGAATTCGCGGACGACCGGCAGCGAAACGTCGGCCTCCAGCAGGGCGAGACGCACCTCGCGGAGCATCTCCTGGGTGTTCGCCTCGGTAAGCCGGGCCTCGCCGCGCAGCGTCTTGACGACGCGCGCCATCCGTTGAGTGAGATTGTCGAGCATGGGGAGCGATGGACAGTGGGGCCCGAAGGCGCGGCGGAACCGAACAAAGGGAGCCGTCGCGGGAAGGGGGCCTAGTGTAAACTTCGAACATGGATATTGTACTGTATGCCCTCACCGCATTCCTGTACGGCGGCCTCGCCGTCGCAGGCTGGCGCACGCACCGCCAGGGCGCGACGCCGCTCGTCGCGAGCGTGCCGGCCGTGCCGGTTCCCGCGTCCGCCGCGTCCGGGATGAGCGGGGCCGGCCGCGCGCTGCTGTTCGCCGCGCTGGTCGCGCACGGCGTGCTGCTCCACATGACGATCTTTCCGAACGACGCGATGGTGTTCGGCTTCGCGTTCGCGCTGTCCGCGATGTTCTGGCTCGGCGCCGGCATCTACTGGATCGAGAGCTTCTTCTTCCCGCTCGACAGCCTGCGCCTGCTGGTATTGCCGCTCGCGTGCGGCGCGTCGCTGCTGCCGCTCGTGTTCGGCGGCGTGCGGGTGCTTCCTTATGCCGCAGCACCGCTGTTCAAGCTGCACTTCCTGATCGCGAACATCGCATACGGCCTGTTCGCGATCGCGGCACTGCACGCGGTCCTGATGCTGATGGTCGAGCGGCGCCTGCAGTCGCTGAGGAGCGGCGGGCGCGACGGCTCGACGGGCTGGATCGCGAGCTGGCTCGAGACGCTGCCGCCGCTGCTGACGCTCGAGAAGCTGCTGTTCCGCCTGATCGGCGCCGGCTTCGTGCTGCTCACGCTGACGCTCGCGTCGGGCATCCTGTTCAGCGAGCAGGTCGACGCGCGCGCGCTGCGCCTCGACCACAAGACGGTATTCGCGATCCTGTCGTGGCTGATGTTCGGCGGCCTGCTGGTCGCCCGCAAGACGTCGGGCTGGCGTGGCCGCGGTGCCGCGCGCTGGGTGCTCGTGTCGTTCGCCGCGCTGCTGCTCGCGTATGTCGGCAGCCGGTTCGTATTCGAGGTGCTGCTGCACCGTTCCGTGGTTTGAACGCAGGTTTCCGATGCGACAGATTCTTCTCCTGATTCTTCTCTTCTTCGCGGGTTCGTGGATCGCGCGCAAGCTGCGCCAAGCCCAGGAGCACGCGCAGGCGCGCACCGGCCGCGGCGCCGGTTACGACGGCATGCCCGGCGCCGGCGGCGCGGGTGCGGGGCGCCCGAGC
>NZ_VWWH01000052.1:0-52011 GCF_011753045.1 Burkholderia sp. Ap-955 | reverse complement strand
GTATCCACAGTTCGTCGTCAATGATCGGCGCTTCCATCCTTGGGCTTCCGTTGTTCTGGTGCCCAAGGTTAACAGCTCGCCGAGGAAGTAAACAGCCCCCTCACGGGGTTTTTGAACTGACCTCTTAACAATACGCTTGCTGACCATCTGGTTGACCGCCGATTCGACGAAACTTGAAGTGATCGGCTCGCCGTGGCGGTAGCGGATCCCGTAGTTCACGATAAAGTTCTGGTTGTTCTCGAGGTAGCCGATGAACTCCTCCGGTCTGGCGACCAGCTTGACCTCCTCAGGACTGCCATCAGCCGCGAGCTCCCAGCCTAGGCTTTCGAGTCATCTCAGTGCCGGGTAGGGGCAGCCGCGCCAGAGGTGCAATTTGGCCCGATGCAGCGTACGGATCAGCGCATCGCCGCACAGCCATTCGTCGCATATCGGCAGCCCCTTGATCATCTGTTCGAGATTCTGTATCCGCATGGCGACGTGGAACCAGTCGAGTATGTTCTCACCACAATCGCCGAAGTCAATCTGGGCGCGGCGCACCGTGTCGCCGCCATCGGACTGGAAAGTCACTGGCTGACCCGCGCCGACACCTTCCTGAGAGAGAAACGCCAGCATGCGATCGATGGGCTCGTGCTCGAGTGTATGAACGTATGTGAAGCTGTGTCCGCGACTGTCATCGCGCAGTGATTTTGCGACGATGAATTCAAACCAGCCGTCCTGCCGGCTGCTGTGTCCAGCGAGCCGGATATAACCGCCGTCGATGCCGACGGCGCGCACTGGGCTGTGTTGATGAGTGTCGGGCCGGCCTGCAGTGAGTTATGTATGTGGCCGTTGCTCAACCGCAATCGCATCGGCACCCGTGTTCTCGATGCGACGGCCCAGCGCGGCGACCTGACGCCGGATCGTGGTGGCCGCCAGAACGTGCCCGAGCGGTAACACCTCCTCCAGTACGCGGACGGTCAGCCCATATGACATCAACGCGGCAAATTTGGCCTGAAGATACTGCAGTTCGGGGCTCATTCTCACACTCCGGCAGCCGGCCAGTGGACTGACGGATCGGCGCCCCGATGCTGTGCGCCGGCATTTTACAACAGCGGACTGTCGATTGATAACCTGCTAAACACCGAGCGGTAGATGCGCTCGCCAGCGCGGCGACGAGCAGACCCAGCAATGCAGCGCGTACTGCTCGTGCCGGACCCACACAAACTGTCCGAGCAGGCTGAGAGTTGAGTCGCATTCGTGCAAAGTTACATCACTCTGAGACTGACTTTGGCCCGCAGTATCGTCGGCGAGGTTTCTCCAGAAAGAACGGCAACCTACGAGAGGCTGACTTGACCGACTTCATTACCTCGGATCACATTGATCCGACGTGAATTACACGGGGAAATTCGCCTCGTTCGCCAGCGCGAAGGAAAACTCCCGTTGGCTCTGTTGTGCGACGATCGCACACAGAAGCCTCAACGTTGCCGCTCGATCCCGTTCAACGTCGTTTGTCCGCTGAGTTTGGGAAGCCGTTGCGAACAAGCGTGTCTGTATGAAGCGGAGCTGCAGTTTGAATTCTTTCATGGCGCCGATGCGATCGGCCGTCCGACGCCTGAAGTTGAATACGTGGATCGCGGAGATCAGTGCGGGCAACCGGATGCCGAGAAGTTCCACGAGCGGACGATGCGCCACCGCGAGCAAGTCGAGATTGACCAGCAGAATGATCAGGAACGCGATGTACGTTGTCCAGCCGGTGTATCGTTCTCTGTTGTGATACTGCCCGATCCCTTCCTCGAGTTCGTCGAGCGTCGAGCCAATCTCCGCCTTCAGCTGCGCGTAGCGATCTGTGTTGGCGCTGCGTTGGGTTGCGCCTGGAGCCGTTTGGGCTTCGGTCTCGACGCCCCCTTGGGATTGTGCGCATCGCCACAATGACATTCCGGGAAAGTCGTTCGAAGCGGATTCGCCCAGTAACTCGACTGCCGCCTGAAAGCGGCGGCACAGCGCCTGGCCCGACACGATGCTCGACTTCAACAGCCAACGATCCTTGCGAATCCACCAGACGACACCCGCGCCCAGCAGCAGCAAGATGGTTTCGGCGCCGATCAGGGCGTTGGAGATCCAATGCTCGAGGCCACCGGCTGTGGCCGCAAAGGCCAGCAATGCCAGCAGCGATAGCACCGGAGGTAGCGCGGCGAGAAGCAGCGTCCATCGATCGTAACGTTCACTCCAGTTTCCAGACAGGACCTCTTCTTCATTGCCAATCTCGAGATGACCTTTGAGTTTGACGTCGGGATTGATCAAGCCAAAGTCGTGGTCATCGGACTGGTACAACCATCCTTCACGAGGGACGGGTACCGTCCCTCGATCGTCTCCGTAGTTGAGCACAGCCTGGGAAGAGATGACCGGCCATGCGCGACGGACATGGATCAGGCGCTCGGCGACGATGTACTGGCTTACCCGTCCGAGCACCTTATACGTTCCAAGTGACCTGCCCCCGGTTTTAGTCCGAACTGCAGTTAGAGTCCGAGGTTAAAAATTGTTGCTTCGCGTCGTGCGCCCGGGCGAACTGCACGGGCGTCAGATAGCCGAGCGAGCTATGAGGCCGCTCGGTGTTGTACTCGATACGCCATTCCTCAATCAGCCGCTTGGCGTGGCGCATTGAGACGAACCAGTGCTCGTTCAGGCATTCATCGCGGAACCGCCCATTGAAACTCTCGATATAGGCATTCTCCACCGGCTTGCCAGGCCGAATGAACGACAGCGTGACACCGGCCTCGTAGGCCCATGCCCAGCACCTTACCAGCGAACTCCGGCCCGTTGTCGACCGTGATGGAAGCGGGTAAGCCTCGCATCTCCTTGAGCCGCTCGAGCACTTGCTGCACTCGCAAGCCCGGCAGCGAAGTATCGACCTCGATGACCAAGCATTCGCGCGTGTAGTCGTCGACCACGTTCAGGCATCGAAACCGCCGACCATAGGCCAGCCCGTCAGAAACGAAGTCCATCGACCAGCTCTGATTCGGGCCTGTTGGTAACGGCAGCGGCGTGCGCTCGACAGCCGCAATACGCTTGCGTCGCCGCTTGCGCATGCTCAGTCCCGCCTTGCTGTACAGGCGCCATATGCGCTTGTGGTTGGCGAAGCAGCCATCCCGCTGCAGCAGCACGTGAATCCGGCGATAGCCATAGCGGCGCTTCTGCGCGGCGATGGCCATCATCCGGCCAGTCAGCGCTTCGTCGTCAGATCGGCGACGTGATTCGTAGTGGAACAGCGAGCGCGAAATCCCTACCAGCCCGCAGGCCCGGGTAACACCCATGGCGCGTTCGGTCATCAAGATTCGGACCGCTTCGCGCTTGGCCTGCGGGCTTGCTACTTTCGGGCCAGCAGGTCCTTCAGCGCGGCGTTGTCGAGCATTGATTCGGCCAACGGGCGCTTGAGCTTGTTGTTCTCCTGCTCCAGTTCCTTCAGGCGCTGCGCTTCGGAGACCGTCATCCCGCCGAACTTCGCTTTCCAGTTGTAGTAGGTCGCTTCGGAGATGCCGTACTTGCGGCACAGCTCCGCCGGCTTCAGGCCAGCCTCAGCTTCCTTCAAGATGCTGATGATTTGTTCTTCGGTGAATCGCTTTTTCATTGCCGTTCCTCTCTTGGAACGGACTCTACACTGTCACCGTACTAAACGCGGGGAGCAGGTCAGGATAAATCAGTGTTTTATATGAACGCCTCCCGTTTGCGACGGTTTTTCGTGTGTTCTGACTGCGACAGGATGGGTTGCAGCTTTATATCCGGGCTTGTTGCAGCCCGATTCGCTGCGGCCCACTATGAAATCCGCTGACTCGCGCCTCATTTCCCTAGCGAGCTCGAAGCTCTGCCACTGATTCAGGCTTGGCGAGTCCCGGTCCGACCTGTCTTGTCATTACATACGATTGCCAGCGCAACCTTTCGACGTGTCATCCTGTAAAAATTGATCTTCCTTCTACGCAACGCTCACCGGTCAAACCGGTTTCACACTCACGTAGTCCTTCTCATACACCCTGTCATGCGCCAGGATTGCCCAGATGGTCCGGGCCATTCTGTTCGCTTGCGCCACGACAGCTACATTTAGCGGGCGCCGCTTTTTGATCCCTTCGACCCATGGCCCAGGCTCCTTCGCGAGACACAGCACGCTGCGGGCACCGTGGACCAATACCTTGCGTAGATACATATCGCCTCGCTTACTGATCCCCAGTAACTGGACCCTGCCGCCCGTGCCCGTCTGCCGCGGGACCAATCCAATCCAGGCCGCGAACTCACGCCCCGATTTGAACGTCTTCGCATCTCCCATCGTTGCGACTGCCGCGGTTGCCGTCAGCAGGCCGACGCCCGGTATCGCAGCAATTGCCTTGCACGCCTTGTCCTCTCTCAGCCACGCCTGTAGACGCCGTTCGATTTCGGCAATCTGCTTATCCAGTTCCGTCAAACCGTTCCATTGCTCCCGCAGTGTGTCGAGTAGAATTCTCGGCAAACGGTCCACCAGCCGTTCCAAGACATCCGGCATCGCTTTATCGAGTGCAGCCCGCCCCTTGCCCATCACTTCACCGTATTCAGTTAGCAAGCCACGCAGGCTGTTGATCTGCATCGTGCGGAATTTCACCAGTTGCTCGCGCATCCGGTGCAACCCCAGTACCGCCTGCTGAGTTTCCGTCTTCACCGCGACCGACTTGCCCGCTTGTTGCGCCGCCATCCAGATTGCTCGCGCATCAGTCGCGTCGTTCTTGTTGCCCATCACGAACGCCTTGACGAACTTCCCCGGCATCAACTTCACCTGATGACCCATCGCGATCAGCTTGCGAGCCCAGTGTTGTGAACCACCGCACGCCTCCATTCCGATCAGGCACGGCGACCGGTTCGCAAAATGTTCGAGAAACGCTGCCCGTTTCACGGGTTTGTTCACGATCTCGCCGGTCTCCGCGTCGATGTAATGGAGCTGCATCACGTTCTTTGCAATGTCCACACCCACTGTCGTAAGCTTCATTTCGGACCCTCCGGTTTGCCTGTGAAGAATCGTCATGATCTTCCACCTTGGGCACTCTGATGCCGTCGGCCCGTGAGAGTCCACCTTCATCTTCGCTCCTGCCGCTCACGGGTGGGAGGCGTTCATATCATTTCCCTAGAAACAGACGTTCGGCGTATCAGATCGGTTTTCGCATCATTAGTTACTCTTGCCAGCCGCGCGCTTTCAACTTCAGCGTCCATCCCCAGTTTCCAATCTTGATGTTTTGTTATTTTTGACCGCTCGATACTGTTGCGGAAATTGTGAGAAATACGTCTCGTCCTGGATCTCGAACGCATCGTGGTCTAGCATGGAATGGTTTCCGATGCACACTCCCGCCTGTCGAAACGTGGACGAAGCCCAGTCATCAGCGTCCACGAATTGCGACACTGGTGGGCGGGGCAAGCTCTTGTGATGTATCCGGGAGCAACGCCATGCCGGTGCGTCATATGGCCATAGGCAATCGAGCTCGAGTCCATTCAAAGCGGCGGGAGATCTATCGATGGAAAGCATCGGGGCAGGTGACCCACTCGAGCAGGATGCCGAGATCTCGAAGCTGGCTGAGCGCGCCGAGAAGTCCAACGATAAGCGCGACTGGAATGAGGTCGCGGTGGCGTTGTTTAATGCACGACGATTTGACGAGGCAATTTCCATTTTCGATCAGCTGATTCGGCTGTATCCCGACGCTGACCATATACGTCTGAGTCTCGCAACGGCGTACTCCCAGGTTGCGCAGGTCGCGCTTTGCCGCCGTCATTTGAAGTATCTCGCCGAACACGGCAGCACCGAGGAAAGCCGGCAAACGGGCCGCCAGCAGCTCGATGGGTACGAGCAATTCATCGGCTTGACCGAGGCCGACATCGAGCTACAGAAACGGCAGATTGAAGCCTTGCGCGAAGCCACGGCATTCGAGGGCTGCCCTGCTGAGGACTTTCTCCGCTTTGCGAGAATTTTCTGGCGCTCAGCCCAGCTCGAAATGCGTGCCGGCTATTTGGACAAGAGCCGTGAGATCCTTGAGGCGGCTGTCTTGGTACATCCGCAAGACGTTGGGGTGCTGGAGCATCTGGTCAACGCCTATCTAAGAAGCGACCCCGAAAGCCGGCTAGACGAGACAATGCGGCGGCTCGAAAAACTGGCGCCGGACTCACAAGTTCTCAAGTTGCTCGCGGAGACGTCGCGTGAGGACCCCTCCAACTGGGGCCGCGACATGGGACAGCGCGTCTCCCATCTACTACAACTCGTAATGGGCGACGATGCAGCCCTGCGTGAGCCGGCGCTCGCCGATTTGCGCCACATCGTCGAGCAATATCCACAAAACCCCGATTATCGAATGCATTACGCATTTGCGTTAATGGTAAGTGGCGACCGCGAGGAAGTGGCACGGCAGGCATATCTTCTCTACGATGTGGATGAGCCTTCGCATAGCCTCCATTTCAATATCGGACAGATTTTCTATTACATCGGCGACCATGTGAAAGGGCGCGCACATCTGGAATTAGCTGCCAGATATGCGACTAACGAACAGGAAAGGAGCGACGCATGGAATCTTATCTCGGATATCGAGAAGACCTAGCTCGCGAAGCCGAGGAAGCCAGCTACGGCAGCTTCGTGCGGAACCTCGTCTTTCTGCCAACGGTCAGGGAGATCCGCCAATCCGTCGCAACCATGCCCGGTTTGCATCCACCTACGCTTGAGCGCGTTATGGCGAATCTTGCTGCTGAATGGCAACGAGAGGGCTACAGCGCTAAGGTGCAACTGCTCGATTACGTCAAGACTCTCATCGGTTCTTACCTGCCGGGGCCCGTTCCGGAAGCGGATTCCATCAGCGGAACGTCATCGTTATTGGAATTTCTGTTGAATACGCAAAATGCGCTTCAAATGCGTACGGCTCTCGCTATGCATCGAAAATGGGTGAACGGTGATCTGCTCAACGCTGCACGAGCGGCAGTGGTTTCGGCGGGGCCGACCTCGCCCAGCAAAGAAGCTTGCCTGGCGATGTATCTGATTGCACGAGCGATTGGCGACCGCAACGAAATAGTAACTGGGCTTCTTATGTGGGGCGCTTTCTGTCGTCAGAATAAGGCGATATCCCATGCCGAACGTCATTTTCAACATGCGTCGGCATTGGCGACGGACCTTGACGATCCGCACATCCGTTTGACTGTCATGGGCGCGCAAGCGGGACTGTATCGAGCGATGAACCGGTACCAGGACGCGTGCGTAATGCTCGAAGAGGGGCTCGCGCTCGCTGGCGCCACTGCGGATGGCGCGTTAATCGTGGCTAGCTTTGCCAACGGTCTTGCATCGTGCTACCGGGCGCTCGGCCAGACTGCGAAGGCGCTGGATGCGGTGAACCGGCTAATCGCGGTTGCGGATAAATCCCCGGGAAAAATGAGCGAAGCGCTGAATTTTCGTGGACTGCTCTACGAAGATCTGGGGCGTTACGAGATCGGAGCGATGGATTATGCCAAAGCTGCCAAAATTGCCGCGGACGAGGGAGACCGATCACAGCAGTTCAGCGCAATGACGAACGCCGCAGCATCACTGCTCAAACGGAAAATGCCCCGGGAAGGCTATCATGCGTTCCTGGACGTCCTGCACATGGCTGAGCGATGGGGCAACCTTCGCATGGTGGCGTCGACACACAACAATCTGGGACACGCGTTGCTCGATATGGAGAACTACGGGGCCGCTCGCGCCGAGTTCGGCAAGGCGTTGCATGCCAAGATCAATTCGCACGACAAGGCCGGCGAGGTGATCACATTCCTGGGGCTCGGCGACTGCGAAAAGGAACTGGGAAATCCGGATATGGCAGAAGCCTCCTATGTGGCAGCTATGATCCCCGCGTTGGAGAGTCGAGATGCGACTTTGATTGCCCAGGTTCAACTCGCCCTTGTCGATGAGAATAAAGTCGAAGGCGACTTTGCGGAAGAGGTGGAATTTATCCGAAGAGTCCGCCATATGGTGCGTGATCAAGCGCACCCCCTTCTCGAAGCATTGCTTGTGAAGCAAATCGCTGCGCTGCTGAAGAAGGCCGGGCAGATCGACGAGGCGATGGCTGAGTGCCGCGCGCTGTTGGAATCGCGAAGCGGCGATTCCGAAATCGCAGGACTGCTTGTTGTCAGCATGGAATATGCTCGGTTGCTCGCCGCACGCGCAGAGTGCTGGCCGGAGGCATTCGCGCTCTTGCTCGCAAGATTGAAGGCCGCAGAACGGCAAATGGATGAGACGCTTATCGACGCCCGGCTAGGGGAGATCGCTGGTTCGGTACGCCCAGTCTACGGCGCACTGCTCGAACTGCTGGGTTCGCCGTCCGCTCGGGCAGTCGAACACCGCTCGCCTCAGACGTTCGCATTCGATCTACATGAGTCAGCGAAGGCGAGGAGCCTGCTGGCCCATGTAGCGGGCGCCGCGACTTTCGCGCCACCGGCCGTCGTTCCAATCGAACTCCGGGAGATGGAATCGGCACTGCTGGCCGAGCAACGGAAGTGGCAGGAGCAGGAGGTCCGATCCGAAGAGCAACGCTATGAGAAGCTCAGCCACATAAGGCAGGCGTTGAAGGACTGCTGGGAGCGCATGCGGACAAGCGCCCCAAACTATGTCCGGGCACGCTCGAACGAGCCATACACGTTTGAAGAGATTCACGAAGCATTGCGCGCTACCTCGACGGTCGAGACTGCTCTTGTCTCGTTCTTCGTGGGGATCGATGCGACTTATTGCTTCGTTATGCGAACGGATTGCGACGAGCCGATCATGATTTCGATTCCGCTGCGCGAAACCGACGTAACCCATGCAGCACTTTACCTACAGCGCGCTTTCAATGGAGCGCCTGAGGAATTTCCGCCATACCCTCCGATTCGCGGTGACATGCCGTTCAGGCGGAAACTCGACTTTCTTGATCGCCTTAGCGCAGCCGTGAGTCCGCTATTCACCTGTCTGGAAGGAGTCGAGTTGATTTGCGTGGCGCCCCACGGCCCCCTGCACACCATACCTCTACACGCCCTTCAGCTTCCAGGAGGGCAGTACCTTGCAGAAAAGCATGCAGTCGTATATACACCCAGTCTAAGCATTGCATGGAACATGGCGCAGCGAGCAAACACCAACATCGCGCCTTTTGGACGAAAGCAGCGTGCTTTGGTGGCTGGGGTTTCGTCCGCAGACGATACACATCCCGAACGCTTTGAAGGTGATGTGGCACTGTTTAACCCGGACTTTTGGGAGCTGCAAACTGCCGTGGGAGTGGAGGGCGCGAACCGCGAGGCGATTATTTCAGGGCTACGCGGACAGCGCGTGGTCCATATTTCCTGCCACGCCTATTTCAACGCCAGAAATCCACCGAGCTCGGGACTGGTTCTAACCAACGGGGAGTTGAAAGCGCCGCGCGATCTGTCGAGGCTTTCGTTCATGGAGCGGCAGTCTTTTATCGTTACTGTGCGTGACCTGATGCGTGTGGAACTGGAAGCCGAACTGGTGACGCTTAGCGCGTGCTCGACTGGCTTGCAGCGTGACCGCAATGCCGGCGACGAACTGGAGGGATTTGCCAGGGCACTTCTTCGCGCGGGTGCCGGATCTGCTCTGCTGGCCATGTGGAACGTGGATCAATCGTCGTCAGGTGAATTGCTTTCCCGGTTTTACCGGAACTGGTCTGTGCGAGGACTGCCGAAATGGAAGGCCCTCCAGGTTGCACAGAAAGAGTTGATCGAATGCGGTGGTAATCTGGCACACCCTTATCATTGGGCGCCGTTTAGCTTAATCGGAAGTTGGAGGTAGCGTGCAAAATCCAATCGAACAATTCGACGATCGTGCTGTCTTGAGAATCTTGAGCCAGGTGACGACTGATCTGCGTGAACAACTGCCGCACTCGGAAGCCTCGACGATCGCGACTTCATCGGAGGCGCGTGCTGCAATCGCCTCCTTGCTTGAACAGCAGGCTGTTACTTCGGGTGGTTCGGAATCCATTCTCGCTGATGATCGATGGGAACCGGCAGTAGCTCGGCAAGTTCTGGAACTGCTGTTGACCGACCCTGAGACGCAGAAGGCCACTGCAGAGTCCATAGAAAATCCGCCTACCGACTCACAAAAATCGGTTGAACTGGCAATTTCAGGGGCGGTAGTTTTGGGGGCACTGATCGCGTGGCTGCAGACGTCCGTTGAGATCGAGATTCATCGCACGGACGGGAAGCTTGATTTCAAATTCAACGTAAAAAAAGGCCCTACCAACGGCCAGACGCTGGCCGACATCGCAAAGATAGTCGCTGGATTGATTCCCTAATTTCCACCGGATTGGCGCTGGCTATAACGAGCGGGGCGTTGCGAAAGTCGCCGACCTGAGACCACCGAAAGTACACCCGTCGAACGTCGGCAAAAGCGTATCGAAACGACCCGCGGTCGGTCAGGCGCCTTTTGACGAGCCGCTTGCCCCATGAGATTGGGTGGCGATGGGACGGGATAAGCGACTCTCGAAAATCGGAAAGCATCAAGCAGCAAGATCAGCTATTTTTGCGGCGCACTGAGCCAGGTTTTTCGCCGTTTGCATTCGCGGGCTGACATCGACGAGGAACACGCGCTGGCTGGGCATCGCACGTTCGCGGATCGACTATATCGCAAGGGGATCGATCTTCCTCTCATTGCAGCTTCGCTTGGGTACGGTGGTTTTTCAGTTGCCTTTTGCGTCCGGGTTGGACTCGGAATACGAGCTTCGTGCCTTTGCCTTTCTTGTTTGTGATCCACGCCGCCCAGCGAGCCAAGATGGGCCGAATCTGGCGGGTATAGTCAGCACGGTCATAGTGCCGGTTCTGAACGCCGCCAATCCCGTGAGAGAGAATCTGTGAACGTAGATCTTTCGACACACGTAACTCCTCGATCAGAAGTGTTTCGACCGTGCGCCGTATATCGGTCCACCCGAACCCCGCCACAGCTTCGCCGCTGGTAACCATTGCGGCGGAAATTTTCGATATTACGTCGCTCACGGTATCGGGCACCGTCGTGCCGAATATCCTTTGGTCCTCCGCGTCCTTCTCGATCAGGCAGAAACATTGTCTGACGATAGCGACAGCTCCCGCAGGCAATGGGATGTCATGACGGCGTGGCACTTGCCGCCGCCCTTTGCGGTCGAATAGTGTCAGGATTGCTGCATCGGGGTCATAGTCCCGTCGGGTGACTCGCAAGAGTTGCGCAATGCGCTGCGCGCCACAGAGCACGGCGACCTTTATCGCCTCTGCTGCAAGCCCTTCTGTTGCCGAAACACGGGACCAGAACGCTCGGAACTCGGTAGCGGACAGATGGCGCTGACCCGCCCGGTTGAACTGGTTCAGAGCTTTCGTTGCCGCGATTGGATTGAATGCAATTCCGAATCCTGTCATGGTTGACGGAGCGGCCGCATCGCCATCGATCCCCAGTGCCAGCTCATAAGCAGCATGTAGAGACGTGCGTACTTTACCCGCCGTTCGGCCTTTGCCGGCTTCAACCAACTTTCGGAAAATTTCGGTTGCTTGCTCTCGCGTCAAGTCTTTCGCCGGTGACGATGCATATTTCGGAAATGCCTCGTAAACGTGCAGAGTGACCATCCGTCTGACATCGCCGGCACTCGGCTTACCTGCGCCTTTCAGATGCAAAACGTAAGCGTCCATCAGGGCTTTGAGCGTGAACTTTGCCTTTGCCAGGGCTTCGGTCGCGGCCTCAGTTGCTGCACGTGCTTCGTGTTCTCTCCGCGTGCGCTCCGCAGTCACTTTGGCCCGCTCGCTAGCATGTAAATTGCCATCAAGTGTGTCCTGGCGCTTCGCTGCTGCCTCGCTGCAGCGGAACCGTGCGTCGGCGAGGGTCAGTCGATCGGATTGGTCACCATAGGCGCCGAGTGGGAAATATTTGTTCTTCCGTTCTACAGCGTACCGGTAGTACCACGCGGCCGTACCCGATGCGGCGATCTTAAGCGACAACGCGCCTTGTCCTCGCCCGCGCGACTCATGCAACCAGCGCACTTTTCCCGATCGACGGGCTTCCTGGACAGCCGCAGCAATGGTCCGTTCCGTCAGCATTTTCGCCTCCACTCCGACTGGCAAAGCGACGGTTCAAGTCTACACTAGGTCTACACTAATCAGGCGGAAGCTCGCGAAATTCGGCGGAACACAAGGGAAGTAAATTTTGTTTAAGCGATTGTTTCGTAACGATATTTGTACGGATGACCGGATCTCATAGGACGAACTCGGAAAAGATTGGTGCTGCCTTCTAAGCCGTAGGTCACACGTTCGAATCGTGTAGGGCGGGCCAGCAATTTCCTGAAAGATCAACGAGTTTCGAGTCGAGCGCACCGTTTGATTGTGCCCCGATCAGCGCGCGGAACTGCACTCACCATGCTCAGAGTGTGCTCGCATTCTAGTTTGCTCGCGATGTTGCGTACCAATCGCAGACCGAAGTCAGCCTATTGACGAGAATATTGCGCGCAGCCAGATTTGTTCTGGCATCCAAGTACTGCTGGTTGGCGAATGCCTTAAGGTTGGCGATCAGTTCATGAAGGCGTTGGTCTCCTCTGTTGACCGTGTCAAGGCATCCTGTAAGCCGCGCCTTAATTTCGTCATTGCTCATTTTCTCGTGGTCGGAAAACGCTATGGCAAAGGCGCTATCCCTGCTCAATCGCCACAATCATGCCATTCAACATGTCCCGCAGCATGGGGAAATACCGCCATGTGTGAGGCTAATTCCCCAGCTAGTACCGTCACGAAACCGGCAATAGTCCTCTGCCAAGAAATGTTGAGGTAGCCGCCAGCGAGCACGCCAATGAACGCGATCAACGCTGCATTGCCGTCCACCATCATTTTTCCCGGGTTTGAATTGGAAGTTGCGGTATGTTGCGCAATTGAGTCAGACTGTGAGCGGATAATTCGAAACCATATTACGGGGGAATCGTGAAAGCGTTGATGTTGGTATGCTCGGCTGTCGTTGCTCTGACTGCGTGTAGTGAATCGGACCAATCGCCTACGGTATCGCCAGTGTCTAGCCCTAATGCGCCAGCAGTTTCGGCTGTTAGCGCGCAGCCGCAGTCAGCAGACGTTTGGATCGACCTTAAACCAGAGACATTCCGAAAGCAGTATGACGAGCTGGCAACGGCCGACGGGAATGATACGATCCGGCGGATGAGCAAGACAAAAGATGGAATCGAAGTAACGCTTAATGACGAACGTTTTCAACGAGGGATAGCTGAACTGAAGAAGCTCGATTTGGCGAATGGGCACTTTGAGAGCCAGCTCGGAATTCACCTCTACGTCAACAGTGCTGACAAGATTACAAGGATTGGCGTGGTAGGGGACCGATCCGATCCCGTCAATCTTATGCACTTTGTCGGTGCCGTGGGCATAGTCAATAACATGCTGAATCCGGGCTCGGATAAAAAAGCGAATACGGACTTTCTCGCGTCTCTAAGCCTTATGAGGGGCGATGCCGACGCGTCCATAGGGCAGCCGGTTTCAGCATTCAACCACGGCGGAGCATTCGCATGTATTTCGATGCCTTCCGAACAATCGACCAGTGTCGCCTGCGTTATGACGCCGCGCTCATAGTTGGTCGCCCGCTCCAGGCCAAAACTCGATAGAGATTTCTGCGCGGGACTGCGGAGCCGATGTGCGCTGGACAATTCAGCGATGGCGATGGGCTGGTGGACCGGTGAAGGTGCGCGGCGTCAGGAGATCGGTCGCGCTTGATCTGCCGATTGTCCATCCTCGTTACTTGCGCAATTTCTGCGCTCGCCACACTGCATACTGCACGGCAGAAAGCTCGCGTAAGGGCGTTCGCAATGACGGCGAAGGGCACGACATACCCGGTGTCCCTGCGGGCCTATAGCACGGCCGTAGCGACGCTGGACAGCGGTACGGTTCACGGCGTGTCCGTTTTCGTGACTGGCAATTACGCGGCACGCCGTTCCATGTCTATGTTTTCCCAGCAAAGGGACGCTAGCTCGCCCCGGCGCATTCCCCTAGCGACAGCATGCCTGATGAAGTCGTGCAGGTCCGGCGAGTTGGATGCAAGCTGCACCCAGCAAGACGCGGCGCGACACGAGCAACGGCCTTCCAAAACGTAGGTCACACGTTCGAATTGTGTAGGGCGGGCCAGCTTGATCCCTCGAAGACCTTCACCAGTCCGCCCCCGGTTTACCCAACCCCCTCACTCGACCGTCACCGATTTCGCCAGATTCCTCGGCTTGTCGATATCCGCGCCACGCAAACACGCCGCGTGATATGCGAGCAACTGCAACGGCACCACATGCAGGATCGGCGACAACAGCCCGTAGTAATCCGGCATCCGCAGCACCGACACGCCTTCGCTGTTGTCGATCCGCGTATCGGCATCGGCGAACACGTAAAGCTGCCCGCCGCGCGCCCGCACTTCCTGCATGTTCGACTTCAGCTTCTCGAGCAGCGCGTCGTTCGGCGCGATCGTCGCGACGGGCATCGTGTGCGTCACGAGCGCCAGCGGCCCGTGCTTCAACTCACCCGCGGGATACGCCTCCGCGTGGATATACGAAATCTCCTTCAGCTTCAGCGCACCTTCGAGCGCGATCGGGTAGTGCAGCCCGCGCCCGAGAAACAGCGCATTCTCGTGTTGCGAGAATTCCGCCGCCCAGCGCTCGATCTGCGGCTCGAGCCCGAGCACATCCTCGAGCGCACCAGGCAGCCGCCGCAATTGCATCGTGTAGCGCGCGAGCTGCGCATCGTCGACGTAGCCGCGCAGCCGGCCGAGCGTGACGGCGAGAATGAACAGCGCGACCAGCTGCGTCGTGAACGCCTTGGTCGACGCGACGCCGATTTCAGGGCCGGCCCGCGTCAGGAAGCGCAGGCCGGTCTGCCGCATCATCGCGCTGGTCGGCACGTTGCAGATCGCCAGCGTGTCGATATGGCCGAGCGCCTGCGCGTACTTGAGCGCGGCGAGCGTGTCGGCGGTCTCGCCGGATTGCGACACGCTCACCACCAGCGTATTCGGTATCGCGAGCGCGTCGCTGTAACGGTATTCGCTCGCGATCTCGACCTGCGCGGGCACGCGCGCGATCGTTTCGAGCCAGCGGCGCGCGGTCAGGCCGGAATAGTGACTCGTGCCGCACGCGAGAATCAGCACGTTGTCGATCTGCTCGAACGCCCGCGCGGCGTCGGGGCCGAATACGGCCGGGTCGAACAGCCCCGCATCCGGGAGGGTCGCGGCCACGGCCTTCGGTTGCTCGAAAATCTCCTTCTGCATGAAATGCCGGTACGGTCCGAGTTCGACCGCGGCCTGCGCAGAGGAAATGGTTTGTACCGCGCGCTCGACCGGCGCGCCGCCGCGATCGAGTATGCGCACGCCGCCCGGCGTCAACTCGACGATGTCGCCTTCCTCGAGAAAGATGAAGCGGTCGGTGATGCCGGCAAGCGCGAGCGCGTCGGAGGCGAGAAAGCATTCGCCGTCCTTCAAGCCGACGACGAGCGGTGAGCCGACCTTCGCACCGATCAGCCGCTGCGGCTCGTGCTTGCTGAATACGGCGATCGCGTACGCGCCGTGAAGCTGTGATGTCGCTGCACGCACGGCGGCGAGCAGGTCGCCGCGATACTGGCTGTGGATCAGGTGCGCGACGACTTCGGTGTCGGTCTGGCCGTCGAATTCGTAGTGTGCGTCAGAAAGTTGCTTGCGCAACGTTTCGTGGTTCTCGATGATGCCGTTGTGCACGAGCGCGATTTCGTTGCGCGAGAAGATCGGATGCGCGTTGCAGGTTGCCGGTGCGCCGTGCGTCGCCCAGCGCGTGTGCGCGATGCCCGTGCTGCCGGCGAGGCCGGTGGTGCGCACGTGCGCGTCGAGATCGGCGACACGCGACACACTGCGTTCGCGACGCGCCTGGCCGTCGACGATCGTCGCCACGCCGCACGAATCGTAGCCGCGGTACTCGAGGCGACGCAAACCTTCAATCAGAATCGGGACGATGTCCCGTTGCGCGACTGCGCCGACGATGCCACACATCACACGTCTCCTACCTGTCAGTCATCATGGATCGCGCACGCCGTTGCGTCAGCGCGATGCGGTTGCCGCTGCCGTCGTGAATCCGCATCGAGCGGGGATGACGGGCGCGGCCGTCCGGTGTTCGAATGCCAGATAAAGCGACTCCTCCAGTACGTTCCAGTGCGCGCCGTGCCGGTATGGGCCCGATCGTGCTTGCCAGCAGGCGACGGTGCCCCAATCGTTCATCTTGAGCGCAACCAGCGCGATCAAGCTCCACGGATAATCGGTGTTGGCGAGTTGCGGCCAGCTCTTGCCGTACTTCCGCATCCACTGCGCGTAGATCGTCTCGCCAGATTGTTCGGGTACCTGAATACCGGAAAGGAGCGGGAGGATCTGCGCGATCTTCGCCGGATAAAAACTCGTATCGCTGATCTGCTGCGTGCTCGCACGAAAGCCGGATCCGGTGCCGCGCCAGAAGACCTTCAGGATCGCGGATGCCAGCTGGTCGGAACGCTGGCTCCACGGACCCGCATGCGTGTAGTCGGCGCGTCGGACGTAGTACGCGGCGAGGGCCTGGAACGCGCTGTGTACTTCGACGTTGTCCATCAGCAATGAGACATGCAGCGACGACGAGATCTGATAGACGCCGGAGGGCTTGTCGAGCAGGGTGTCCAGGTGCGAACCGGCGCGGTTCAGGCTGAGTTCCCACGCGGCGGGCAAGCCGTCGGGCGGCGCGAAGCGGGCGAGCAGTTCGATCCAGGTCGCCATCATCGCGTCGTCGGTTTCCGCGTCGGCGCATGCGCGGTAGCGGCCATTCTTCATGCAGTAGCGATCGAAGCCGCCATCCTGGCGCTGGCGCGGCAGCAGCCATGCGATCCACGCGAGTGCAGCCTGACGGGCATCAAGTTGCGCGTCGGACGCGGCGAGCAGCGCCTTCGCCGCGAAATACGGGTCGATGCCGACGCCGTTCAGGCGCACGGTGATCGCACCGTCGGCGCGTTGGTACAGCCCGTTGAGGCGAAGTTCGGCGGCGCTCGCGTGCAGCGCGAAACCGCACGCAGCGATACAGCAGGCGACGTGCCACAGGCGACACAGCGCGACGGTGGCCGCTACGCGCGAGCGTACGGTCGGGCAAAGCGCGGGCCGGTTCATGGTCTTGGGCTCCTGCGCGGTGGTCCTGTGCAATCGTCGCCGGGCGCGGCGTTGGCCGTGTCGCGCCTGGCTGACGTGTCGACGTTGTGGCTCGGGTCACCGTAGTGCGGGTGAACCCGAGGCTGGTACCTATGTTTGCGTTCACGGGCCGGTTCCTTGCTTCGGAGCGGGAACCAGGCTCGTGGATCACGCGTACTTCGACAGGGCGCGTCGGCACGCTGGAGCACTCGTCATACGCCCCACGCGGACGCGTCGCGTTTCCTTCCTGTTTCGTTGCCCGGGCGCCCTCGTTCGTCCGCTGCCGGGCGAGTGTTTCGGGGCACACGTGTCCGTCATCAAGCAAGGCGTGAGCCATCGGCCGCGATGCCACGCGCAGCAAGGAGCGGGGGTGGAGGGTGCGCGCATGGCGCGAACGACGGCGGAGATTTTTGATTCATCGAAGAATCAGTGTGCCCCCCCCGGCCGGATGCCCGCACGTGATCGGCGTCGCAGCATGTACGTGTCGAGCGTCGAGCGAATTGTCTGCCGAACCTGCGCCGCCTTGGCAGTGCGACGCCGCGCGCCGATGCGCATCGAGTCGTTCGTTGCGTGTGCATCGACCGGAATGCCGGCGCATTCCATGAGGGCGCGTGCGTTGCATGGGCCGGACGCCGATGCGACAACCCCGTTCCGGATCCGCGTTACACATTCGCAACATTTCCCACCCCGTCGATTCGTGCGACGTGAATGACTTTGCGTGTCGAATTGATCCGTCGAGCATGACCACGGCCAGACGATCGCTCGCGCCGTCGGCTGCACAGACAAAAGTGGCGGAGCGAGGAAGCGCAACGCGTTTCGACGGATGCGAGCGATTCGATGCGCAACGGACGCTCGGCATGCATTCGAGATTCCTCGGACGACGTCGTCGAAGGGACCGTGCGACTGCCCGGATATTTGCCTGTATCGCGCCTGGGTGGCGCTGCGACACACGTAGCAGTTGTGAAACATTCCGTCGCGCACGGTGGGTGCGCGGTGCATGCAGTGTGAACTGGACACGGTCGCAGGGCGGCTGGTTTGAATATTGCTGTAAGGAAAAGACGTGACGAACAGACGGGACGCCTGGCCAAGCGAGGAACGACTCATGACGTGACTGATCAAGTGGCAACGGGACGCCGGTAGTACGACGATTCGCGTGGCGCAGACCGCGCGAACCAGGTGGCGTGCTCGCTCCGCGACACCGCAGCGTGTCGACCGTGTGCGAGTACGGGAGGCGCCGCCTGAATACATGCTTCGCACCGCGAGCAGGTTCATTCAGCGCGAAACGGTTCAACGAGGATAACGATGAAAAAGATTTTGCTTGTGTTCGGGACTCGGCCGGAGGCCATCAAGATGGCACCGCTGGTGCGTGCTTTGAAGGCACAAGCCGGTGTCGACGCCAGGGTATGCGTGACCGCGCAGCACCGCGAAATGCTCGATCAGGTGCTGACGCTGTTCGACATCAAGCCCGACTACGATCTCAACGTGATGCGCCGAAGTCAGACGCTGACCGACGTGACGACGGGCATTCTGCAGGCAATCGGCATCGTCTTCGACGAATTGCGTCCGGACGTCGTGCTGGTCCACGGCGATACAACGACCACGCTCGCGGTCAGTCTCGCGGCGTTTTACCGCTATCTGCCGGTCGGGCACGTGGAGGCCGGCTTGCGTAGCGGTGACATCTGGTCGCCCTGGCCGGAGGAGCTGAACCGCCGCGTGACCGATGCCGTGTCGTCGTGGCATTTCGCACCGACCGGGCAGGCACGGGACAACCTGCTCAGCGAGGGCGTATCGGGCGGGGCGGTCGTGCTGACCGGCAATACCGTGATCGATGCGCTGCACGACGTCAAGCGCATGCTCGATCACACCACGGCGTTGTCGGAGAAGGTTGCGGGACAGTTTCCGTTTCTCGAACCGTCGCGGCGCGTCGTGTTGATCACCGGGCATCGTCGCGAAAGTTTCGGCGAGCCGTTCCAGAATTTCTGCGATGCGCTGTGCACGCTCGCGAACCGCTATCCCGACGCGCAGTTCGTCTATCCGCTGCACATGAATCCGAACGTGCGAGAGCCGGCGCGCACCCGGCTCGGCCACCTGCCGAACATCTACCTGATCGAGCCGCAGGAGTATCTGTCGTTTGTATTCCTGATGTCTCGCGCGCATTTCATCATCACCGATTCGGGCGGCATTCAGGAAGAAGGGCCGGCGCTGGGCAAGCCGGTGCTGGTTACGCGCGAGACGACGGAGCGGCCCGAAGCGATTCAAGCCGGCACCGCGCGGCTCGTCGGTACCGATCAGGAACGGATCGTGTGGGAGGCATCACGGCTGTTCGATAGCGACAGCGCGTACGGGGAAATGGCGCGGGCGAGCAATCCATACGGCGACGGTCACGCGAGCGAGCGGATCGTTCACGCGCTGATGCGTAATCCGGGGGCACCCGCGAAGGCAACGACCTTTTCGATGCGGTCGTCGGAGATGCCGTTCAATGCGCTCACGCTGGGGTTGCAGGCGTTGAGATCGCCGTGAGCGTGGCTGGGCACCCGCATGCCGTACGAGCGGGGTGCCCGCAATCACTGGAGCGCCGATCGAGGCCACGCTGGTCGGGAATCGTACCGGGTAGCCCGGCGCGGCATCGTTCCCGGCCGGCGTTGGCAATCCATTGAAGCGCGTGCAATCGGCTTGAAGCACTGGCGCTCGACGTCAGCGCCATGTGACGCACCAGCGTCGCCCCCTCATCGCCCGCCGGGACGGGCGCGTCAGTGGGTCCCACTCGCGTGACGAGCGTCATGCGTCATCGATTCCCTTTCAACCTCTCCCCGGTTTGTCACTCGCCCGTGCCGACATGCACCGGCGACGCAAAACTGCCGCACATCAGTTAGAGTTGGAGCCCGGGCGATTCCGCATACGATTCTGGCTCCCGTGAGCAATGTCGAAGCTGCCGGGGCCGGACATGGCACGCAGGTGCCGCGATCCGGGTCGCCCTTTCTGGCAGTTCCGACATGATCGCGTTGCCGGCGTGACGGTTTGCATGGGGCAGAATCCGGGCGGGTGCGTGCCCGCTATCCATCCGGATCGCATGCCCGATGGCCATCCCCAGCCCGCCGCGCCGATCACGACGCATTGACCGCCGGTCCTGCCGGCGGGGCAGTCCACAAGACGGCGCGGGACCGGCGCAGCAGAGCGCACCCGCCGCCGTTCGAATCCCCACCGGCACCCGTGGTGCGATGCGGGCGCCTCGACCAGGAGGTGAACGATGATCACGCTGACCGTCAACGGTAGCGAGCAACACTTCGACGGCAATCCCGACATGCCGTTGCTCTGGTATCTGCGCGATGTTCTCGGCCATACCGGCACCAAGTTCGGCTGCGGCATGGCGCTGTGCGGCGCCTGCACCGTGCACCTCGACGGCGTGGCGATCCGCTCGTGCATCACCCCGGTCGCGGCCGCTTCCGGCAAGCGCGTGACGACGATCGAGGGACTGTCGACGGACGTCGATCATCCGTTGCAGCAGGCCTGGCAGGAACTGAACGTCGCGCAGTGCGGCTACTGCCAGTCCGGGCAGATCATGCAGGCCGCATCGCTGCTGAAGACGAATCCCCATCCGACCGACGCTGACATCGACGATGCGATGTCCGGCAACATCTGCCGCTGCGGCACCTACACGCGCATTCGTGCGGCGATCCGCCTGGCCGTACGCCGCGGAGGTGCCGCATGAGCGCGCCGGAACTCTCCGTCCATAACGAAAGCCGTCGCGCGCTGCTGCTCGGCTTCGCATCCGGCGGGCTGCTGCTCGCGTTCGGCGTGCCGTCGCTCGTCCACGCGGCGACATCGGTGCAGCCACCCGTCAGCGCGAATCCGCAGTATGGCGGCGCGGGGATGCCGCACGGGTTGCGCGACGATCCGCACCTGTTCGTCGCGATCGCACCGGACGGTACGGTCACCGTGACCTGCATCCGTTCCGAGATGGGGCAGGGCGTGCGGACGAGCGTCGCGCTCGTGGTGGCGGACGAGCTGGGCGCCGACTGGGCGCGCGTGAAGGTCGCGCAGGCCGTCGGCGACGAGCCGCGCTACGGCAACCAGAACACCGACGGTTCGCGCAGCCTGCGCCAGAGCTTCGCGGCGCTGCGCCGCGCGGGCGCGGCCGCGCGCACGATGCTCGAGCAGGCCGCGGCAGCGACGTGGGGCGTCGACGTGCGTCAGGTGAAGGCGACGGTGCACGAGGTCGTCGACACGAAAACCGGACGCAAGCTCGGCTTCGGCGAACTGGCCGCGAAGGCAGCCGCGCTGCCGGTGCCCGATACGAAAGGCGTGGCGTTGAAAGCGCCGACCGAATTCCGCTATATCGGCAAGGGCAAGACGGCGCTGATCGACGGACGCGACATCGTCGGCGGCCGCGCGCACTACGGGATCGACACGCGGCTCGACGGGATGTTGTATGCGGTCGTCGCGCGACCGCCGGCCTACGGTGACACGGTGGCGTCGTTCGACGCATCGGCGGCGGAGAAGCTGCCGGGTGTCGTCAAGGTCGTGCAGCTGGCGCAACCACCGCTGCCGTCCGGTTTCCAGCCGCTCGGCGGCGTGGCCGTCGTCGCGCGCGATACGTGGACGGCGATCCAGGCGCGCGCGCAACTGAAGATCGACTGGAAGCGAGGGCCCAACGCGAACTACGATTCCGCCGCGTATCGCCAGACGCTCGAAGCGGCTGCCGCGCAACCGGGGGACGTGATCCGCAACGACGGCGACGCGGCGGCGGCGCTGGCCGGCGCCGCGAAGCGCGTGCGTGCGACGTACTACATCCCGCATCTCGCGCACGCGACGATGGAGCCGCCCGCGGCCGTCGCGCGCGTGGCCGACGGCCGCTGCGAAGTGTGGACCTGCACGCAGGCGCCGCAGACCACGCGCGACGAGGTCGCGAAGGCGCTCGGGTTGCCGACGGATCGCGTGACGGTCAACGTGACGCTGCTCGGCGGCGGTTTCGGCCGCAAGTCGAAGCCCGACTACGTGGTGGAGGCGGCGCTGCTGTCGAAGGCGGTCGGCGCGCCCGTCAAGCTGACGTTCACGCGCGAGGACGACATCGCGCACGACTATTTTCACGCGGTGTCGCTCGAGGCGTTCGACGGCGGGATCGATGCGTCGGGGAAAGTGGTCGCGTGGCAGCATCGCACGGTCGCGCCGTCGATCCAGTCGACGTTCAGGGCCGGTGTCGTGCATGAGCAGCCGGGGGAACTCGCACAAGGGATCGCCGACCTGCCGTTCGCGATTCCGAACGTACGGATCGAGAATCCGGCCGCGGAAGCGCACACGCGGATCGGCTGGTTCCGCTCGGTCTACAACATCCCGCATGCGTTCGGCATCCAGAGTTTTGTATCGGAGCTGGCGCACGCGGCCGGTCGCGACCCGAAGGATTTCCTGCTCGACCTGATCGGGCCTGCACGGCGTTTCGAGCCGCACATCACGGTGAAGAACACGAATTACGGCGAGGATCCGGCGCTGTATCCGATCGATACCGGCCGGCTGCGGCGCGTGGTCGAGACGGTCGCGCGCGGCGCCGGCTGGGGGCGCAAGCTGCCGAAGGGGCACGGGCTCGGGATCGCCGCGCATCGCAGCTTCGTGTCGTACACGGCGGCGGTGTGCGAGGTGCAGGTCGATGCCGACGGCAAGATCACGGTGCCGCGAGTCGACATCGCGATCGACTGCGGGCCGCAGGTCAATCCGGAGCGGGTACGCTCGCAGCTCGAGGGCGCGGTGGTGATGGGGCTCGGCATCGCGCTGCACGGCGAGATCACGTTCAAGGACGGCCATCCGGAGCAGAGCAACTTCAACGGCTTCCAGGTGCTGCGCATGAACGAGACGCCGCGCGAAATCCGCGTGCATCTCGTCGCACCGGACGACTTTGCGACACCGCTCGGCGGCGTGGGCGAGCCGGGCCTGCCGCCCGTTGCGCCGGCGCTGACCAATGCGATCTTCGCGGCGACCGGCACGCGCATCCGCAGCCTGCCGGTTGCCGATCAGCTCGCGAAGCCCCGGGCAGGGTGACACAATCCCCAGGCCGGGCCGCATCGTGCGGCCCGGTACGCATCCATCCTTGAACGAGGAGTGTCGACGTGGCCTCATCCGATGTCAGCGTGAAGCAGGCAGTTTCCCCCACCGAATGGGACGCGCGAGTCAACCTGGCGGCGGCTTACCGCCTCACCGCGCTGTTCGGCTGGGACGATCTCGTGTTCACCCATATTTCCGCGCGCGTGCCCGGCCCCGAGCATCACTTCCTGATCAACCCGTACGGGATGATGTTCGACGAGATCACGGCATCGTCGCTGGTGAAGGTCGATCTCGACGGACGCAAGGTGTCCGAATCACCTTACGAGATCAATCCGGCCGGCTTCACCATCCACAGCGCGGTGCATGCGGCCCGCGACGACGCGCTGTGCGTGATGCATACGCATTCGATCAACGGCGTCGCCGTGTCGGCGCAGGAAGGCGGCTTGCTGCCGCTGTCGCAGCAGTCGCTCGGCGTGCTGGCGTCGCTCGGCTATCACGACTACGAGGGCATTGCGCTCAACGAGGGCGAGAAGGCGCGCCTCGTGCGCGACCTCGGCGCCAACACGAACCTGATGCTGCGCAATCATGGCCTGCTGACCGTCGGCGCGACGCCGGCGGACGCGTTCGTCGCGATGTATTTCTTCGAAGCGGCCTGCATGATCCAGGTCCGTGCGCAGGCGGGCGGCTCGGCGCTGTTGCCGATCGCGCAACCGATTCTCGACGGCATCAAGCAGCAGATCGCCGCGGTGACGCGCGGGATGGGCGCCGGGGCGCTCGTCTGGCCCGGCTTGCTGCGCCGGCTCGATCGGCGCAATCCCGGTTACGCGGACTAGCGGATCCGTCGTTGTCGTTTTAGAACGACCGTGCTAAATTCCTGCCAGCACTTTCAGTCAGGCAACCCTTCATTCGGCTGACGAAGCCGGCCCCGGGAGGCAGCACGATGAGCTTGTTGATGTCGCGACGCGATCTCGCGTTCCTGCTGTATGACTGGCTCGACGCGGAAGCGCTCGTCGCGCTGCCGCGTTACGCCGAGCACAGTCGCGAGACGTTCGACGCGGTGCTCGACACCAGCGAGCGGATTGCCGAAGACCTGTTCGCGCCGCATGCGGCGCGTGGCGATCGCGAGGAACCGCAGTTCGACGGCGAGCGCGTGACGCTGATCCCGGACGTCGAACCGGCCGTGCGCGCCTTCGCGGACGCCGGGCTGATCGCCGCGGGCCATGACGAAGCGCTCGGCGGCATGCGCTTGCCGAAGCTGGTCGAAGCCGCATCGTTCCTGTTCTTCCAGGCCGCGAACATCGCGACGTCCGCCTATCCGTTCCTGACCGCCGCCAACGCGAACCTGCTCGTCGCGCACGGCAGCGCCGCGCAGATCGACGCGTTCGCGCGCCCGGAGCTGGAAGGGCGCTATTTCGGCACCATGTGCCTGTCCGAGCCGCAAGCCGGTTCGTCGCTGTCCGACATCGCGACGCGCGCGGATTTCGAAGGCGACTCGCCGCTCGGCCCGCGCTACCGGCTGACCGGCAACAAGATGTGGATCTCGGGCGGCGAACACGAGTTGACGGAGAACATCGTCCACCTCGTGCTCGCGAAGATTCCCGACGAACACGGCCGGCTGCTGCCCGGTACGCGCGGCATTTCGCTGTTCATCGTGCCCAAGTACCTGCCGGGCGCCGACGGCGCGGCGCTGGGCGAGCACAACGACGTGGTGCTCGCGGGGCTGAACCACAAGATGGGTTACCGCGGCACCACCAACTGCCTGCTGAACTTCGGCGAGGGTACGCGCTACCGTCCCGAAGGGCGTGCGGGCGCGATCGGCTATCTGGTCGGCCAGCCGAACCACGGCCTCGCCTACATGTTCCACATGATGAACGAAGCGCGCATCGGTGTCGGCGCGGGCGCGGTGGCGCTCGGCTATACGGGTTATCTGCACGCGCTCGACTATGCGCGCAACCGGCCGCAAGGGCGCCCGCTCGGGCCGGCGGGCAAGGATGCCGCCGCGCCGCAGGCGCCGATCGTCGAACATCCGGACGTGCGGCGCATGCTGCTCGCGCAGAAGGCCTACGTCGAAGGCGGTCTCGCGCTGATCCTGTATTGCGCGAAGCGAGTCGATGAAGCACGCGCGCACGACGATGCGGACGTGCGCGCCGATGCCACGCGCCTGCTCGACATCCTGACGCCGATCGCGAAAAGCTGGCCGTCGCAGTGGTGTCTCGCTGCGAACGACCTCGCGATCCAGGTGCACGGCGGCTATGGCTACACGCGCGATTACGCGGTCGAGCGGCTCTATCGCGACAATCGTCTCAATCCGATTCACGAAGGCACGCATGGGATCCAGGCGCTCGACCTGCTGGGCCGCAAGGTCGCACAGGACGATGGTGCGTTGCTGCACGCACTCGATGCGCGGATCGGCGCGACCGTCGAACGCGCGCGGACGCTCGATGCCGGCCTGCGCGAACAGGCCGATGCGCTGGCGAAGCGGTGGGCGCGGCTGGTCGAGGTCACACGGCAACTCGGCGCGATCGGCGATCCGCAGGCGCGGCTCGCGAACGCGAGCGTCTACCTGGAAGCGTTCGGCCATCTCGTCGTTGCATGGCTGTGGCTCGACGTGACGCTCGCCGCGCACGGGCACGCCGACGATTTCCACGACGGCAAGCGTGCGGCGGCCCGTTATTTCTTCAACTGGGAATTGCCGAAAGTGGATGCGCAGCTCGATCTGCTCGCGAGCGTCGACACGACGACGCTCGACATGCGCGACGCGTGGTTCTGATCATGGCTTCACCAAAATTCCGGAATGCAGACGATGTCGCGGATGCCGATTCCGTCGGCTGTTGCGTATTCGGCGTGAACCGGCCATGCGGGCATGTCCCGCGGGATGACTCGACGCGCGGCGGCGCCGCACAAGGAGAGAGACGAACATGAAAGCCCTGTTGTGTACTGCATTCGGCCCGATCGACAGCTTGCGCATCGAGGACGTGGCGATTCCCGAACCGGCCGCGGGCCAGGTCCGGGTTCAGGTGAAGGCCGCGTCGCTCAATTTCCCCGACGCGCTGATCGTCCAGGGGCTGTACCAGGTGAAGCCGGCGCTGCCGTTTTCGCCGGGCGCGGAATTTGCCGGCGTGATCGACGCGGTGGGCGAGGGCGTGACCGCGTGGCGGCCGGGTGATTCGGTCGTCGCGTTCACCGGGCACGGCGGGTTTGCGCAGCAGTGCGTGGCCGACGTGCACCAGATTGCCGCGCTGCCGCCGGGCATGACATTCGAGCAGGGCGCGGCGCTCGTGCTCGCGTACGGCACGTCACTGCACGCGTTGCAGCAGCGGGCGCGGCTGCAAGAGGGCGAGACGTTGCTCGTACTGGGCGCGGCGGGCGGCGTTGGCCTCGCCGCGATCGAGATCGCGAAGGCGCTCGGCGCGCGCGTGATCGCGGCGGCGTCGAGTGCGGACAAGCTGGCGCTGTGCCGTGAAGCGGGCGCCGACGAGACGATCGACTATGCGACCGAAGACCTGCGCCGCCGAGTGGACGAGTTGACCGGCGGGCGCGGTGCCGACGTCGTCTACGATCCGGTGGGCGGTGCCTACAGCGAAGCGGCGTTGCGCGCGACCGCGTGGCGTGGCCGGTTCCTCGTGGTCGGCTTCGCCGCCGGCGAGATCCCGAAGCTCGCGCTGAACCTGGCGCTGCTCAAGGAGCGCGACATTCTGGGTGTGTTCTGGGGCGATGCGGTGCGCCGCGATCCGAAGCAGCATGTCGCGAACATGCGCCTGCTCGCCGAATGGTTCGCGGCCGGCAAGGTGCGACCCGCGATCACCGAGCGCGTGTCGCTGGCCGATGCGGCCGATGCGATCGCGCGGATGGCCAACCGGCAGGTGAAGGGCAAGGTGGTGATCCTGCCGGACGCGTGACCGGCTTTTCGCGCGCGGCGTGCCGCGTTCCGGCACACGCCGCGCGGTTGCGGTTCAGCGCTCGTGCGGGTTAGGCAATCTGCTGCAGAAGGGCCGCGACGCGCTGCCCGAGCGCACGATGCTGATCGGCCGCGAAGTGAACGCCATCCACCGGGCTCACCTCGATGATCGCGCCGGCATCGAGAAAGTGCGCGCCGGCATCGCTCGCCACCTGTTCGTACCGCTTCGCGAGCTGCCTCGACTTCGCGGCGCCGCCCGCGAAGATCTCGCCGAGGAAGCCGACCTCGACGATCGGCGCAGGCGCCATCAGCACGAGCTTCGGTGACGTACCGGACGGGCCGGCACCGCACGCAGCGATCTCGGCAAGCAGCACGCCGACCGACGTCGCGATGTCGGCGGGTGTGACCGAGAAGCGTGTCTTCAGATCGTTGGTCCCGAGCATCAGCACGACGACATCGATGGGCAAGTGACTTTCGAGGCACGCGCGCAGATACGACAAGCCGTTCTTGTGCCGGCCTTCGATCGGATCGTCATGGACGGTCGTGCGCGCGGGCAACCCTTCTTCGATGACCCGCCAGCTCGCGCCGAGCGTGTGCGCCAGCACGCCGGTCCAGCGTTCTTCGCGCGCGAACCGCTCCAGTACGCCGGCACGCGTCATCGGGCGTGTGCCGTGCGTGTTCGAATCACCGTAGCAGAGCACGGTTTTCTGCGTCATCGTCATGTCCTCCATCAGTCGTTCAGTCTTTCGGCAAGCGCAGCACGTCGAGCGCATGCTGCGAGAATTCGACCCAGAACCGCTCGTTCGCGATGCCGGCCTGCAGGACCAGGTGCCGAAGGCGCTTCGTGCGCGAATCGACCGCTTCCGAGAAATCGCGTGCCTCGATCTGCAGATACAGGTCGAGCTTCTCCTGGTGCAACGCGATGCGCCGCCTGATTTCGTCCTCGAGGCCGGCCGGGCCGAGCACCGCTTCCGCACGCAGGCGCACCATCAACGCCTCGCGCAGCGGCGTCGGGTCTTCCTGTTCGGCGATCCAGCGCCGCAGCTCCTTCTTGCCGGCCGGCAGGATCCGGTACGCGCGCTTGCGGCCGCGCCCCGATTCGGCCGGCAGCGATTCGATCCAGCCCGTTTCCTCGAGACGCCCCAGCTCGCGGTAGATCTGCTGATGCGTCGCCTGCCAGAAATAGCCGATCGAGCGATCGAAGCGGTCGGCGAGTTCGGAGCCGGAACCCGGGCGTTCGGCGAGAGCGGTGAGGAGGGCGTGGGGCAGGGACATGTCGGATCGGAGGCGGCCTCGGAATGAACCGCATCTTGCCATATCGGGGCCACAGTACAAGAAGACGGATGCGTTTATGCAACGGGTTGCATAAACGAAGGTGGTCGACTACTATCTGTGCAACTTGTTGCATAAAAAATGGAGACACCCCATGACGTCGCGTTATCCGCATCTGACGACCCCGCTCGAGCTTGGCTTCACGTCGCTCAGGAATCGAGTGCTGATGGGGTCGATGCATGTGGGCCTCGAGGAAGCGCCGAACGGCTTCGAGCGGATGGCGGCGTTCTATGCGGAGCGTGCGCGCGGCGAGGCCGGCCTGATCGTCACGGGCGGAGTCGCGCCGAACGAGCGGGGCCGTCCGGCGCCCGGCGGCGCGATGCTGACGACCGAAGCGGAAGCCGAGCGTCATCGTGTCGTGACGCGCGCGGTGCATGCGGAGGGCGGCAAGATCGCGCTGCAGATCCTGCATTTCGGGCGCTACGCGTATCACCCGGCACTCGCCGCGCCGAGCGCGTTGAAGGCGCCAATCAATCCGTTCACGCCGCATGCGCTCGCCAGCGAAGAAGTCGGCGAGACGATCGCCGATTTCGTCCGATGCGCGGTGCTCGCGCAGCATGCGGGCTACGACGGCGTCGAGATCATGGGGTCCGAGGGCTATCTGATCAACGAATTCATCGCCGCGCGCACGAACCATCGCGATGACGCATGGGGCGGCGCCTACGAGAACCGCATCCGCTTCCCGGTCGAGATCGTGCGGCGCGTGCGTGAACGGGTCGGCACGAACTTCATCATCATCTACCGGTTGTCGATGCTCGATCTCGTCGAAGGCGGCTCGACGCTCGACGAAGTGATCCGGCTCGCGCAGGCGATCGAAGCGGCCGGTGCAACGATCATCAATACGGGCATCGGCTGGCACGAGGCGCGCATTCCGACCATCGCGACGAAGGTGCCGCGCGCCGCTTACGCCTGGGTCACGCGGCAGTTGATGGGCAAGGTCGGCATCCCGCTCGTCGCGACCAACCGGATCAACACGCCGGAAGTCGCGGAGCAACTGCTGGCCGACGGCTATTGCGACATGGTGTCGATGGCGCGGCCGTTTCTCGCCGATGCCGAGTTCGTCCGCAAGGCGCGGGAAGGGCGCGCGGACGAAATCAACACGTGCATCGGCTGCAACCAGGCCTGCCTCGACCACACGTTCAGCGGCAGGATCACGTCGTGCCTCGTGAATCCGCGCGCGTGCCATGAAACCGAGCTCGTGATTCGCCCCGCACAGCGGCGCAAGCGGATCGCGGTGGTCGGCGCCGGGCCGGCAGGCCTCGGCTTCGCGGTCACCGCGGCCGAGCGCGGTCATGCGGTGACGCTGTACGAAGCCGGCGCCGAGATCGGCGGCCAGTTCAATATCGCGAAGAAGGTGCCCGGCAAGGAAGAGTTCAACGAGACGCTGCGCTATTTCCGCCGGCAGATCGAACTGCGGGGCGTGACGCTCCACCTCAATACGCGTGCGACCGCCGAGATGCTGCTGCAACACGAATTCGACGAAGTGGTGATCGCGACGGGCATCGTGCCGCGCACGCCGCCGATCGACGGTGTCGGGCACGCCAAGGCGCTCGGCTATCTCGATGTCCTGCGCGACGGCAAGGCAGTGGGCCGCAATGTTGCGATCGTCGGCGCCGGCGGGATCGGCTTCGACGTCGCGGAATATCTCGTGCATCGTGCGGGCGCCGGGCACGTCGATGCGGACCGCTTCTTCGCCGAGTGGGGTGTCGACCCGTCGTATGCGAACGCAGGCGGCTTGCGTCATGCGCACCCCGAGCCGGCGGCGCGGCAAATCCATCTGCTGCAGCGCAAGGCATCGAAGGTCGGCGACGGGCTCGGCAAGACCACCGGATGGATTCACCGCACGGCGCTGAAGGCGCGCGGCGTCGGGATGTCGTCGGCGGTGACCTACCGGCGCATCGACGACGAAGGATTCCACGTGACGATCGACGGCGTCGAGCAGACGCTGCCGGTGGACAACGTCGTGATCTGCGCCGGGCAGGAGCCGTTGCGCGAACTGGCGGAGCAACTGGAGGCCGCCGGGCGCAAGGTGCACGTGATCGGTGGCGCGTACGAAGCGGCCGAGCTCGACGCGAAGCGCGCGATTCACCAGGGCACGACGCTTGCCGCCACCCTTTGAGACCGATTCGTTTCTTTTCCGCCCGACGATACTGGAGTCTTCGATGACGAACGCACCGCTGCATCTTCAACCTGCTGTCGCGCAATCGCTCGACACGTGGCACGCGATGATCGAACGCAAGGATTTTGGCGCACTGGAATCGATCGTCCATCCGGACGCCGTGTTCCGTTCGCCGATGGCGTTCAAGCCGTACGGGCCGGCGCCCGCGCTATTGCTGGCGCTGCGCACGGTGATCACGATCCTCGAGGATTTCACCTATCACCGCCAGTTCGTCACCGACGACGGCAAGAGCGTGGTGCTGGAGTTCAGCGCGGCCATCGGCGACAAGGCGCTGAAGGGGATCGACATGATCCGCTTCGACGACGAAGGGCGGATCGTCGAATTCGAGGTCATGATCCGGCCGTTCAATGGGCTGCAGGCGCTGGGCGCCGAAATGGGCGCGCGGCTCGGGCAGCAGTTGCCGTCGTTCAAGCTCGGCGGTTGAGCGGCGCGATTGCGGGGCGGTGGTCGCCGCGCGCTTAGCGCGCGAGTTGTGCCTGTGCGAGCCGGCCCAGGCACCGGACGCCGTTCTCGATGTGTGCGTTCCACACGTGCCCCGCGCTCAGGCGCAGGCAATGGCGAAAGCGCCGACTGGCGGAGAAGATGTCGCCCGGCGCGAAGCAAATACCCTGTTCGAGCGCGGCATCGAACAGCGCGCGTGAATCGAATCGCCTCGGCAGTTCGAGCCAGAGCACGAAACCACCGGCTGGCCGGCTCACTTTCGTGCCGGCTGGAAAGCTGGCCTCGATCGTGCGCGCCATCCGCGCCAGGTTCTCCTCGAACACGCGCCGGATGCGGCGCAAGTGCGCATCGTATGCGCCGCTCGCAAGGAAGTCGGCCAGCGCAACCTGTGGCAACACGGGGCTGCACAGGCTGAGCGCGAGCTTGCGTTCCATCACCTGCTGAGTGCGCGCGCGCGCCGCGATCCAGCCGATCCGGTATCCCGGGGCGAGGCTCTTCGAGAACGAACTGCAGTAGATCGTATCGGCATCGCTGGCGAGTGCGCTGAACGGCCGCGGCCGATTCCGCCCGAAATGGATGTCGCCGTAGACGTCATCTTCGATCAGCGGCACCCGATGGCGCGCGAGCAGCGCAAGCAGCGCCCGTTTGTCGTCCTCGGTCATCGCGGAACCGAGCGGATTGCCGAAGCTCGACGACAGCACGCAGGCGGCGATCGATTCCGATTCGAGCCGCTGCGCGAGCCTGCCGACGTCGACGCCGCGCAGCGGGTCGGTCGGCAACTCCAGCGCCTTCAGCCCCAGTGCCTCCAGCGTGTGAAGCAGACCGAAATAGGTCGGCGATTCCACCGCGATCGTATCGCCGCGCATTGCCACGGCATTCAGCGCGAGCGTCAATGCTTCGGTGCAGCCATTCGTAACGAGGATGTCGTCCGCGGACAGCGGATGCCCGAAGCGCATGGCCCGCCGCGCGATTTCGCGGCGCAGTGCCGGTTCGCCGTAGGGCGCGCAATAGACGTTGTAGCGCGTGCCATGCTGGCGCGCCGCGCGCGCGAGGGCGAGGTCGAGCCGCTTCGATTGCAGCAGCGCAGGATCGGGCACCGCGCATCCGAGCGGCACGAGTGCCGAGTTGGCCGCATGTTCGAGCATCGCGGCGACCGCACCGCTGATCGACACCGTCGATGCTTTCGCGCGCGAGCGCGACGCGCTCGGCAATGCGAGCGTGCCGCCGCGCGCGGCCGTGACATAGAAGCCGGACTGGGGCCGCGATTCGAGTACGCCGCGATCTTCGAGCAGGCGGTATGCCTGCAGCGCGGTAGAGACGCTGATGCGCTGCTGTTCGCTGACGGCACGCACGGACGGCAGCCGGGTGCCCGGCGCCAGCGTACCGTTCTCGATCATGCCGACAATGAGGTCGGCCAGCTGCCTGTAACGGAATGATGTCTGCGTTTCCATGGGGTACCAGCGGCAGGGAAGTGTCCGATTATCGGCCGTTCGACGCGATCTCGCCACGCATAATTGTGTCGGTCCAATCGGCAGAAAATTGTGGCTGTTATGGTTTTTGTGCGAACGCTACGATGGCGGTGTTTCGATCCATCGATCGACCATTGCGAGGCTTGCTCATGCAGACGACACAAGCACATTCCGGCGTGTGGCGCGGACGGTTTCCGTACAACGAAATCATCTCGCTGCTCGACGTGAACCGGACTTTCAACCTGGCGGAGAGCACGTCGCAGGACCTGACGGTCGGCGAGCTGCTGGATCTGGCCGGCGTCGAAGCGGTCCGCAACCTGAAGCTCGGCTACAGTCAGTCGGCGGGTGCCGCCGTGCTGCGCGATGCGATTGCCGATTCCTGCGAGGTGCCAGCCGAGCAGATCGTGACGACGCAAGGCACCGCGCTCGGGCTGTTTCTGCTGGCCTATGAAGTGTGCCGTCCCGGCGACGAGGCCGTGCTCGCGACGCCGTGCTTTCCGCCGAGTCGCGACTGCCTGATCGGCGCCGGCGCGACGGTGAGGGAAGTGCGGCTGTCGTTCGAGAACGGCTACCGGCTGGACCTTGCGCAGTTCGACGCGAACCTGTCGTCGAAGACGCGGCTGGTCAGCATCGCGTCTCCGCAGAATCCGGGCGGCGTACAGGCATCGCGCGCCGAGATCGATGCATTGCTGGCGTTGATGGCGCAACGGTGTCCGGAGGCCATACTGTTCATTGACGAGACCTATCGCGAAGCAAGCTATGGCGATGGCGCCGTGGCAGCCAGTTTCGCGGCAGTCGATCCGCGCATCGTCACGGGTTCGTCGGTGTCGAAAGCGCTGGGCGCGCCCGGTCTGCGGACCGGGTGGCTCACGGTGGCCGACGCGGCGCTTCGGGCGCGTCTGCTCGTTGCAAAGCTGAATACCGTGATCTCGGGTTCGGTGCTCGACGAGACACTGGCTGCGACCGTGTTGCGCCACCGTGAACACGTGCTCGCGCCTCGGCGCCGTCTGCTTGCGGGCGCGCTCGATATCGTGTCGGGCTGGTGCGAACGTGAACGTGCGCGCGTCGAGTGGGTGCGGCCCGATGCGGGCGCACTGTGCTGCGTGCGGTTGCGTCAGGATGCTTTCGACGAGCAGGCCGTGTCGCGCTTCTGGCAGAAGTTGCCGGATCACGACGTGCAGCTAGCATCAGGGACGTGGTTCGGCGAAAGCAGCCGCGTGTTCAGGCTCGGGTTCGGGTATCTTCCGCTGGAGCGGCTGCCGCCTGCGTTGATGGCGCTGTCTCGGGCGATGGATGCAGCGGCTGCATGAATCGGGTGCCCGGCGTCCGGGCGCGGCGAACCTCATTGAACGTCAGGAGTGACACCATGAAGGTAAGGATTGCGTACCTCGAGGAGCCGCCGTTCTACTGGACCGGAGAAGACGGTTCCGTGACCGGCGCGGATATCGAACTGGCCGAAGTGGTGCTGCGCGCGATCGGCGTGACGGAAATCGAATATCACCCGACATCGTTCGACGCGCTGCTGCCGGGCGTGCAGGCCGGGCGCTGGGACATGAACGTGCCGATCTTCGTGACGGCCGAACGGGCGCGGCACGTGACGTTCAGCGTTCCGGTATGGGCGATCGGCGACGGATTCGTGCTGCAGGCCGGCAATCCGAAGCGGTTGACGCGCTACGCGGCCATCGCGGCTCACAGCGATGCGCGGCTGGCGTGCGTGACCGACCAGGTGCAGATCGATTCAGCCAGGGCGGCCGGTGTGAGCGACGGTCAGATCGTCATCTTCAAGGATCAACCCGATGCGGTGGCTGCGGTGCTTGCAGGGCAGGTCGACGCGTTCGCGAGCACGGCGATCGGGGCACGCGCGGTCGCCGACACGGACGCGCGGCTGGAGGCCGTGTCGCACGAGCGTGATGCGGGGGCGGCGGCACCTGTCGGCGGGTTTTCGTTCAGCCAGAACAGCGGGCCGCTCGTACAGGCCGTGAACACGAAGCTTCGCGCGTATCTCGGCTCGGCCGATCACCGCGAGCGGATGGCGAAGTACGGCTTCACTCACGCGGAAATCGACGGCGCAATCGAGAACGGCGGCGCGAAGTCGTAATGCCGCGCGCGGTGCCGACCGTCCGGACGGCCGACACCGCATAGGGCGTCGGCCAGCGTTCGAGGACGATCACGCGATGGCGGGCGCAGCCCAGCATCGATGCGGCGACGAGGCCGGTCGGGCCGTAGCCGACGATGGCGACGTCACTGTGTTCGATTCAGCGCGCGCTCGTGCCAGGCAGGTTGCCGTCGAAGGCGTCCTGCAGCAGCACGCGCAGGCCGTCGCGTTCGATCGGGCGCGGGTTCCAGTACGGATTGGCGGCCGCGAGATCGGCGGCGCGATCGAGGTCGGCTTCCTGCATGCCGATCGCCTTCAACGAGACCGGCGCGCCGTTGTCGAGCGCCAGGGCGTAGAGGCCGCGTGCGGCGTCGTTCGTGCCGATCGCGCGGGCGATCCGCTGCATCGCGTCCGGCGCGTGTGCGGCGTTGTACGCGAGCGCATGCGGCAGCACGACCGTGTGGGTCGGCGCGTGCGGTAGGTTGAAGCTGCCGCCGAGCGTGTGACAGAGCTTGTGGTGCAGCGCCATGCCGACGTTGCCGAGCACCATGCCGCACAGCCACGCGCCGTAGAGCGCGTCGCTGCGCGCGTCGAGATCGGCAGGGTCGCGCCGCACGCCGGGCAGGCCGCGCGCGAGCGCGCGAATACCTTCTTCGGCCACGAGGCTCATCACCGGATTCGCGTTGTTCGCGTAGAGGCCTTCCGCCGCGTGCGCGATCGCATTGAGGCCGCTCGTCACGGACAGCTCGACGGGCAGCGTGACGGTGAGCGCGGGATCGTAGATCACCGTCTTCGGCAACACGCGAGCGTCGGAGCCCGTCCGCTTGAGGCCGCCTTCGGTCAGGCCGTAGATCGGCGTCATCTCGCTGCCGGCATACGTCGTCGGAATCGCGAGGATCGGCAGGCTGCTTTCGAGCGCGATCGCCTTGCCGAGGCCGATCGTCGAACCGCCGCCGATCGCGATCGCGCAGTCGGCATGGCACGACGCGGCGAACGCCTGCGCATCGCGGGCAATCTCGATCGGCACGTGCATCGTCGCGCGGTCGTACAGCCCGGCCGCGCGCGCACCGAGCCGCTCGGCGATGCGTTGCGCGAGGTCGCGCTGCTCCGGCGTGCAGAGCACGATCGCGCGTTGCGCGCCCAGTTCCAGCACTTCGCGTTCGAGATGCGCGAGGCTGCCTGCGCCGAAGATCACGCGGGCGGGGCGGGCCTGGTAGATGAAGTTCATGGCGTCGTTACTCCGTTGCGTAGTCGACCTGATGGCGCGCGATGCGCAGTCCCGTCAGCGCGTCGCGTACACGTGCGTGTTCAGGATGCGTCGCGTAAGCGTCGAGTGCTTCGCGCGACGCGAAGTCGGCGACGAGAATCAGGTCGCACGCGTAGTCGGCCGCGCTGAAATCCGCGCCGACCTCGAGGTGCGTCATGCCCGGAATCCGGCCGCGCAGGCTTTCGAAGGCGGTCTTGACGGTGGTGCGTGCCGCCGCGCGCTCGGGTTCGCTCGCGCCGGCGACGTTCCACATCACGACGTGGCGGATCATGCGGCGCGCTCCGCGGGATTGAGCACGAAGTCGTAATCGAGCGTGTAGAACGGCGTGTCCATGCGCGAGCCGTCCGGCGCGATGCCGGGCGCGTGCCGGACCCAGTCGGCGACGAGCGTCGACCGTACGCCGAACACCGCATCGGAGTCGAGATAGCGGTCGCCGTCGCGGAACACGTGCGTGATCAGCGTTTCGTAGCCGCGCGCCTCGATCATGAAGTGCAGGTGCGCGGGTCGCCACGGATGACGGCCGAGCGCGTCGAGCATCGCGCCGACGGGGCCGTCGTGTGGAATCGGATACGGCTCGGCGAGGATCGAGCGGAATGCGTAACGGCCGTCGGCATCCGTGCGCAGCCGGCCGCGCGCGCGGTGCGTGACCGAGCCGTCGTCGGCCGGAAGCTGCACGTCGTAGTGCCCGTCCTCGTCGGCTTGCCAGACCTCCAGCGAAGCGTGCGCGATCGGCAGGCCGTCGATGCCGCGCACATGGCCCGACACGAAGCAGGGCTCGCCGCAGGCCCCGTTCGCGATGTCGTCGAACATCCCGAAGTCGCGGCTGCCTTCGACGTAGAACGGGCCGAATACGGTCGCCTCCGTGCAGCCGGCCGGCTTCGCGTGATTCTGAGCGGTGACGAGGGTCGACAGCCCGAGCACGTCGGACAGCAGGATGAACTCCTGGCGCTTGTCGTCGGTGATGTGGCCCACGGCCGTCAGGAAGCCGATCGCGCGTTGCCATTCGGCCTCGGTGAGCTTCGTCTCCCGTGCAAACGAGTGCAGGTGCTGGACGAGGCTGGTCATCACCGTGCGCAACCGCTCGTCGCGACAGCCGCCCAGCGACGCGATCACGGCCTGTGTGATGGTGTCTTCGTTGAGATTGCGCATAGGGGGTGTCTCCTGATGTCGTTGGATAGCGCGTTGACGTAACATTAATTCCGCCTTGGATCGAAAAAAAGAGGGTTTGGAGGAGTTTTGTTCTCCGCCAGGTGGAAGAATCGAACGCATGGACAAGTGGACGCAGATCGAATTTTTCGTACAGGTCGCCGAGCTGGGCAGCCTGTCGAAGGCCGCCGAGCGGCTCGGGATGTCGAGCGCGGCGGCGAGCCGCTGCCTGAATGCGCTGGAGGAGCGGCTGGGCGCGCGGCTCGTCGAGCGCACCACGCGGCGCCTGTGGCTGACCGACGCCGGGCATGAATACCACCGGCGTTGTGTCGCGATCCTGATGGAACTGTCGGAGGCCGATGCGGCGGTCAACGAAGCGAGCGTCAACCCGGCCGGCACGCTGCGCGTGACCGCGTCGGTATCGTTCGCGTCGATCTATATCGCGCCCGCGTTGCCCGAATTTCATCGGCGCTACCCGAACCTGAACGTGCAGATCGTCGCGGCGAACCGCTATCCGGATTTCATCGAGGCCGGCATCGACGTGGCGATCCGCACGCGCGAGCATGAAGCGGATTCGGGCATTACCGTGCGCAAGCTCGCCGAGACGCGGCGCGTGCTGGCCGCGTCGCCCGGGTATCTGGCGAAGCACGGCGCGCCGGCGACGCCCGATGCGCTGTGCGACCACCGGCTGCTGGTCTACAACCTCGCGAACGATCCGTACGTCCTGCATTTCCGCCACGGCGCGAAGAAGCAGTCGGTCACGATCAAGAGCGTGCTCGACGCGAACGAAGGGCAGGTGATCCGCGCCGCGGCGCTTGCCGGGCTCGGCATCCTGATCCAGCCGCTCTACATCATTCACGACGATATCGTCGCGGGGAAACTGGTGCCGGTGCTCACCGACTGGCAACTGCCGGCGCTCACCGTCAACATCGCGTACCAGAGCCGCCGTCACCAGCCGGCGAAGATCCGTGTGTTCACCGAGTTCCTGATCGAGCGCTTCGAACGCCTCGGGCTCGCGCGCAAATGGAAGGAAGTCGGCCGCTGATCGCAGGCCGGCGCTGCGCCGTCGCGTATTTCTCCGTGTGACGGAGAACTGTTCTCCCGAACGTCGTCTTTTCCGCCGCCGTCGTGCGCTTTACATTGCGTCTCCCAGTCGCGGCCCGGAAACCAGGTCGTGCTGACGTACGGGCAGGAACGCATACGTGTTCAGCCCGGTGTTCGCGATCCGGTTCGCCGCATACGCAGGACGGCGTCAAGGTCGCGCCGGACGGCTTTCGCGGGCAATCGGTCGCGATCGGCCCGCAGCTGCGTGTCATGTGGGGGCCGGCGTCGGGCGTGGTCGTGAAGTACCAGCACGAGTTCGCGGTGCGCAACCGGCCGCAGGGCGACAAGTTGTGGGTGCAGTTCAGTTGCCCGGTGTAGGCGCGCCTTACGGCCCCGGCCGCACACACCCCCGGCCGGGACAACCTGACAAAATCCTGACGAATCAAAGTTGATATATTGTATCATCTGAGGTTTGCGCCACCGGTGGACCGGGCTGCCTGGCACGGCCGCGTGCGACGCCACCATCCGAAGATCGATACGACGTGACGAAAACCAGACACACCCCGGCGCGCGGGGAGCGGCACCACGCCGCGTCGCGCCGGAACGCCGACGCCTGGCGCGTTCGCGCGGCACGCGGCTGCACGACCCTGCTGGGTTGCGCGATGGCGACCTCCGGCGCGTTGGCTGCCGAAGCGGCCGCACCCGCACCGGACGAGCGGCATGCGCTGCCGGCGGTCCACGTCAGCGCGCAATCCGCACCGGCCGACCCGCTGACGCAACCGCTCGAAACGGGCTCGCGGCTCGGGCTCGCGAGCCTCGACATGCCCGCGAGCGTCGAGACGGTCACGGCCGACACGATCGACGCGCGCGGCGATCGCACGGTGCTCGACGCGGTGACGCGCACCGCGGGGTTCTCGAGTGCGATGGCGCCGGGCACGGGTGGCACCGCGTTGAGCGTGCGCGGTTTCAGCGGGCAGGAATCGGTGATGACGCTGCTCGACGGCGTGCGGCTGATGCCGGCCGCCGGCACGATCACGTTCCCGTTCGATACGTGGTCGGTCGAGCGCATCGAGGTGCTGCGCGGCCCGGCGTCGGTGCTGTACGGCGAAGGGGCGATCGGCGGCGTCGTGAACGTGGTGCCGAAGCGGCCGCAGCGCACGCGCGAGACGACGCTGCAGGTCGGTGTCGGCCTGGATGGTGCGAAGCGCGCCGCGTTCGATACGACGGGTGCGCTCGGCCCGCAGCTGTCGTATCGCTTCCATGCAAGCGATGCGCGCGCGAACGGTCTCGCCGAGCGGGCCGACACGCATACGACGGCCGTCGGCGGCGCGCTGAAGTTCGACGTGAGCCCGACGCTCACGCTGACGCTCGACTTCGACTATGGCCGCCAGATGCCGGCGACCTACTATGGCGTGCCGGCGCCGAACGGCGTGCTCGATCCATCGCTGCGCAAGGTCAACTACAACGTCGCCGATGCGACGATGTCCTATTACGACCAGTGGACGCGCCTGTCGGCCAGCTACCGGCCGACGGCCGGCGTGACGATCGACAACCAGCTCTACTACCTGACGTCGAACCGCCACTGGCGCAATGCCGAATCGTATGCGCTCGATGCCGCGACGGGTCTCGTCACGCGCAGCGACTATCTCGACATCGGCCACCACCAGCGGCAGATCGGCGATCGGCTGAGCGCACGCTTCGACGGCACGCTGTTCGGTCGCGCGAACCGCTTCGTCGTCGGCACGGAATTCAGCCAGATCACGTTCAGCGGGACCAACAATTCGCCGTACGGCGGCGAATCGACGGTGCCCGTGCACGGCTTCGATCCAGGCGTGTTCACGAGCCCCGACCCGGCGGTGCCGCAGTTCAGCACGCGGGCGCGGCAGGCCGCGGTGTTCGCCGAGAACCGGCTCGAAGTGCTGCCGCGGCTCGCGTGGGTGAGTGGCCTGCGCTACGACCACATCGCGTTCAGCCGCGAGCAGGCGTCAACCGGCGCGGGCTTCGACAAGCGTTTCGCGAACGTCGGCTGGCGCACGGGCTTCGTGTTCGAGGTCGCGCCGACGCTCAGCGCGTATGCGCAGTACACGACGGGCGCGGAGGGCCTCGGCTCGCTCGTGACGCTGTCCGCTTCGCAGGCGAGCTACCGGCTTGCGACCGGCGAACAGTGGGAAGCCGGCGTCAAGCAGACGCTGCTCGACGGCCGCGCATACTGGACGTTCGCCGTGTACGACATCACGAAACGCAACCTGCTGAGCACCGACCCGTTCAATCCCGCACTGCGCCAGCAGGTCGGCCGGCAATCGTCGCGCGGCATCGAACTGACGGGCGGCGCGCGGCTGCCGCGAGGCTGGACGGTCGACGCGAACGTCGCGCTGCTGCGCGCGCGCTACGACGCGTTCGACCAGAAGGTCGGCAGCGCGACGGTGTCGCGCGCCGGCAATGCGCCGGCCAACGTGCCGCAGCAGACGGCGAACCTGTGGCTCGGCTGGGCGTTTGCCGAGCGCTGGCAGGCGAACGCGGGCGTGCGCTACGTCGGCGCGACCTACGGCGACGACGCGAACCGCGTGCAGGTGCCGTCGTACACGGTGTTCGACGCGTCGCTGCGCTGGCAGCCGACGTCGCGCACGGAGCTGGCGCTGTATTTGCGCAACCTCGCGAACCGCACGTATGCGGTGACGACGTCGAACGGCGGCGAGCAATGGCTGCTCGGCCCGTCGCGCTCGGCGGAGCTCGTCGCGACGATGCGCTTCTGATGCGGTACGCCGAGCCTCCCGTGACGCACATGCTCGACATCGAACGCGTGAGCTGGTCTCCCGGCGGAGCGATCACCGTGCTCGACTCGGTGACGTTGAGCGTGGCCAAAGGCGAGTTCGTCGGGCTGGTCGGCCCGAACGGCAGCGGCAAGACGAGCCTGCTGCGCTGCGTGTTCCGTTACGCGCGGCCCGATGCCGGCCGCGTCGCGCTCGATGCGCAGGACGTGTGGCGCATGCGGCCGCGCGCGGTCGCGCAACGCGTCGCTGTGCTGCAGCAGGAGACGCCGGACGATTTCGGGCTGACGGTCGACGAACTGGTCGGCATGGGGCGCACGCCGCACCAGCGGCCATTCGATGCGGAGACGGCGGACGATCGCCGGATCGTCGAATCCGCGCTGCATGACGTCGGCCTCGTCGAGCGCCGTGCGCAACGCTTCGCGTCGCTGTCGGGCGGCGAGAAGCAGCGTGCGCTGCTGGCCCGCGCACTCGCTCAGCAGCCCGAACTGCTGCTGCTCGACGAACCGACCAACCATCTCGACCTGCGCCATCAGCTCGAATTACTCGCGCGCGTGCGGCGCCTCGGCATCGCGACGCTCGCCACGATTCACGACCTCAATCTCGCGGCCGCGTATTGCGAACGGCTCCACGTGCTCGCGCACGGCAGGGTCGTCGCATCGGGCGTGCCGGCCGACGTGCTGACCGAAGCGCTGCTGCGCGACGTGTTCGGCGTCGCCGCGCTCGTCGATCGCCATCCCGTCACGGGCCGGCCGCGCATTACGCCGCTTCATCCGGAATGACCGCCATGCCGTTTCCTGTCTTGCCCTCCGCCTTGTCGCCTGTATTCCGCCGGCTGCTTGCCGCGACCGTGCTCGGCTGCGCGGCCGCACATGCGGGCGCCTATCCCGTCACTGTGCGCAGTTGCGATCGCGACGTGACGTTCGAGCGCGCGCCGACGCGTGCGGTGAGCAACGACGTGAACCTGACCGAGATGATGCTCGTGCTCGGCCTGAAGGACCGGCTCGTCGGCTACACCGGGATCGGTGGCTGGAAGACGGGCACCGCGCGCGTGCGCGATGCGCTGCGCGGCGTGCCGGAATTGGCGAGCCAGTATCCGTCGCTCGAGGTGCTGGCGGCCGCGCGCGCCGACTTCTATCTCGCGGGCTGGAACTACGGGATGCATGTCGGCGGCCCGGTGACGCCCGCGACGCTCGCGCCGTTCGGCATCCGTGCGTACGAGCTGACCGAATCGTGTTCGCACGTGATGAAGCAGTCGGCCGCGTCGTTCGACGACGTGTTCCGCGACCTGAGCAATCTCGGCCGGATCTTCGGTGTCGACGCGCGCGCCGCGCAGGTCGTCGCGTCGATGCGCACGCGTCTCGCGGCGGTGTCGCGCACGATCGGGCATCCGGAGCCGCTGCGCGTGTTCGTCTACGACAGCGGCACCGACAAGCCGATGACGGCCGGCGGGCTCGCGATGCCGACCGCGCTGCTAGCGGCGGCCGGCGCGCGCAACGTGATGGCCGACCTGCCGCGCAGCTGGACGCAGGTGAGCTGGGAAAGCGTGGTCGCGCGCGATCCGCAGGTGATCGTGATCGTCGACTATTCGGCCGTGACGGCCGCGCAGAAGCAACAGTTCCTGCTGAGCCAGCCGTCGCTCGCACGGGTGGCCGCGATCCGCGACCGGCGCTTTATCGTGATTCCGTACGATGCGGCGACGCCGGGCCCCGAGAACGTCGCGGCCGTCGAGACGCTGGCGCGCGCGCTGTATCCGGCCGCGTTCGCCGGGCCGGCGCGATGAGCGTGCACGTGCGTGCAGCGCGGCCCGGCATGCGCGTGGTGCTGCCTGCGCTGGCGCTGCTGTTGATCGTGTCGATCGTCGCGTCGGCCGCGTTCGGTCCGGCGCCGATCGCGATGCCGGCGGCGGTGCGCATCGTCGCCATGCACCTCGTGTCGGCGTTCGGCGACGCCGACGCGTTCGCGGCGGGGGCGGGCGACGACAGCATCGTCTGGCTGATCCGGATGCCGCGCGCGCTGCTGGCCGCGATCGTCGGCGCGACGCTGGCGGTGGTCGGCGTGGCGTTGCAGGCCGCGACCGCGAACCGCCTGGCCGATCCGCACCTGCTCGGCGTGAGCGCGGGGGCGATGCTCGGCGCCGTCGTGGTCACCGTGATGGCCGGTGCGGCATTCGGCCCGTTCACGCTGTCGGCTGCCGCGTTCGCGGGCGCGCTCGCGGCGACCACCTGCGTCGTCGCGCTCGCTTACCGGCGCGGCCGGCTCGAATCGGACCGGCTGCTGCTCGCGGGCGTATCGGTGTCGTTCATGATGGCCGCGTTCGGCAACCTGCTGCTGTATCTCGGCGACCAGCGCGCCGCGTCGTCGGTGCTGTTCTGGATGCTCGGCGGGGTCGGGCTTGCGCGCTGGGATCTGCTGCCGGTGCCGGCCGTATGCGCGGCGCTCGCCGGCGGCGCGTTGTACGCGCGCCGGCGCGAACTGAATGCGCTGATGTCGGGCGATGTGGCCGCGGCAACGCTCGGCGTGCCGAGCGCGCGGATGCGGCGCGAGGTGTTCGTCGTCGCGTCGTTCGCGACGGGCGCGATGGTGGCGGTGAGCGGGGCGATCGGCTTCGTCGGGCTCGTGACGCCGCATCTGTGCCGTCGCGTCGTCGGCGCCGAGCATGGCAGGCTGCTGCCGGTGGCCGCGCTGACGGGCGCGATCCTGCTCGTCTGGGCCGATGTGGCCGCACGCTCGCTCGCGGCGCCGGAGGATCTGCCGATCGGGATCGTGACCGCGATGTTCGGCAGCCTGTTCTTCGTCGCGCTGCTGCGCCGCCGCTGAGCGGCGCGCCGGTCAGGCGAGGGCGGCCGGGGCGCCTCCTGCCGCGCGCTTCATTGCCGCGGGATGGCCATGCCGCGGCTGCCGCCGAATGCGTCGGCATGCGCGAGGGTATCCGGCAAATCGAACAGGTTGTCCGGGAGCGACAGCGCGGGTAGCGTGATCACGAAGCGTGCGCCGCCGAGCGGTGAATCCTCGAGCCGCACGTCGCCGCCATGCACCTGCGCGACGCGTCGCACGATCGCGAGCCCGAGCCCGAAGCCGCCGGTCTGCCGGTCGCGGCTGGAGTCGAGCCGCTGGAACGGTTCGAACACGCGGGCGCGTTCGGCGGCCGGAATGCCGGGGCCATCGTCGTCGACGCTCAACACGAGCGCGCCGGACGCGTTGCGCTCGGCGGCGAGCAGCACCGTGCGCGATGCGTAGCGCGCGCCGTTGCGGATCAGGTTCAGCAATGCGCGGGCGACCAGCTTCGGGTCGCATACGTGGGTCGCGGGCGCGCCGAGCGCCGACACGTCGAGCGTGATGCCGCGATCGACGATGTCGTTCGCGACGTTGCCGGCGACGCTGTCGATCAGCGCGTCGACGACGACTTCCATCGGCGCGAGCTGGCTCGCGCCCTGTTCGAGCCGGCCGATCGTCAGCAGCTCGGTGACGAGCTCGTCGAGTTCGCGCACGTCGCGCCGCAGCGCGTCGCGGCGTTCGCGCATCCGTCCCGTCTCGTCAGGCTCGGCGAGCAGCGCGAGCCCGAATTCGAGCCGCGCGAGCGGCGTCTTCAGTTCGTGCGAGATGCCGTGCATCATTTCGCGCTGCTGCTTGATCGACGCCTCGATGCGCTCGGCCATGTCGTTGAACTGCTGCGACAACTCGTAGATGTTCGACTTGCCGGACAGCTTCACGCGCGTCGACAGCGTACCGGCGCCGAATGCGCGTGCGGCTTCCTGCAACCGGCGAATGTCGCGCCAGTGATAGTGGATCCACAGCGCCACCGCGAACAGCGTCGCGAGCGCGACCATTCCGTATGCGTAAATCCGGATGTCGAGGTCGGCGGGCGGGATCGGGCTCGCATGCAGTACCGAGCCGTCCGCCATCGGCATGTAGTAGTGCATGCGATCGTAGCTGATCGCGATCCTGCCGGCATCGAGATCGCGTAGTGGCGCACCGCTCAACTGGCTGCGCGCGTCGGCCATCGTCACGAAGCCGAATCGCTCGTTGCCATGCTGCGCGAGCTCACGCAACGCGAGCGCACGCTGCGCGCCGGGATGGCGTTCAAGGTAGTCGTTCAGGACGAATGCGTAGGTGGTCAGCGAATCGCGCTGGGCTTGCGCCACACGCTCGTAGAAGATCCGGTTGAATGAATATTGAATCAGCATGATCGATGCGGCGCAGCTCACGATCACGATGAGATACAGCTTGATCAACGGGCGCAGCATTTACTCGTCCCACGCAGAAGGGCTGAACAGATAGCCGCGGCCCCAGATCGTCTTGATCCGGTGCGGCTCCGACGACGCGTCCTCGAAGCGGCGGCGCAGCTTCGAGATGCCTGAGTCGACCGAGCGGTCGAGCCCGTCGAATTCGATGCCGCGCAACTGCTTCAGGATGTCGTCGCGGCTCAGCACGGTGCCGGCCGCGCGCGCGAGGATCAGCAGCAGGTTGAACTCGGTGGTCTTCAGGTCGACGAGTTCCCCGCGCCACGTGACCGTGCGGTTCGGCGGCGAGATCGTCAGTTCGCCGAACACGAGAACTTGCGGCGGAGTGTCGGCGGCCGGTTCGGCGGCGGCGGGCTGCGCGCGGCGCAACAGCGCACGGGCGCGTGCGACGAGCACACGCGGCTCGATCGGCTTGGTCACGTAATCGTCGGCGCCGGTTTCGAGCCCCGCGACCTGGTCGTACACGTCGGCGCGCGCGGTAAGGATCAAGACGGGCACGTTGGTGAACGCGCGAATGCGCCGGCATACTTCCATCCCGTCGAGATTCGGCAGCATCAGATCGAGTATCACGAGGGCCGGCTGATGCTCGCGCACCGCCGCGACGGCGAGGTCGCCGCGCCGGACGACCGTCACCGCGAATTCATAGCCGTCGAGGTATTCGCGCACGAGCTGCGCGAGGCGGTCGTCGTCCTCGATCAGCAGTACACGGTATTTGAGCGGATTGTCGTTCATGGTCTCCTCGGATGCGCGCGTCCAGCGTTTCCATGCTGATGAAGGCGCGACCCGCGAATTCTATCCGGCGTGGCGGCCGCCGGGGGCGCGAGACGACAATCGGGAACAAACGATCACAATTGAGCACACATTTGCCGCAGATTCAGGACAGTGTCGCCGCGCCATCGTACCTAGACTTCGGGCTCCATCACTCCTGTCTCAACATCGTGAGTCCATCCTTCTGCTCGCTGCGCTCGTTGCGCTATTGCATGCCGCTTGCCGGCCTGACCCTTGCCGCCGTTGCTCACGCCGAAAACCAGTACGCGATATCGCTCGGCGGCGGGTTTGCTCCGCGCTACCAGGGCAGCAACCAGTATCGCGCCGTCGTCGCGCCATCGTTCTCCGCGATGTTCGGCAACGGGTTCTTCGTCGACACGTCGGCCGGCGCCGGCTACCGGTTGAGCCTGCCGAACGGCGCGTTCGTGTCGGCGGCGCTCGGCTATGCCGCAGGCCGTTCCGACGAAAACCGTTTCGACCTCGCGGGTTCTGACCACCTGAAGGGGATGGGCAAGATTCCCGGCTCGGTGCTCGTCGGCATGCGCGCGGGCGTGCAGCTGCTCGACGGCGGGGAACTGAGCGTCGCCATCGATGCGCCGGTCACGCATACGTCGCGCGGCTTGTCCGGCCATGTCGATCTCGCGGTGCCGGTGTTCAAGGCCGGCCGTCACGATATCGTCGTGACCGGCAGCGTGCATGCCGGCACGGGGCGCTACATGCAGACGTTCTACGGCGTGACCGACGCGCAGTCGGCGGCGAGCGGATTCAGGCCGTATTCGACGAGCGGCGGGGTCGACAGCGCGACCCTGTCGCTCGCGTGGAACTGGGGCATGTCGCGGCACTGGTCGGTGCATGCGACCAGCGGGTTCACGCGGCTGCTCGGACGCTACGGCGACAGCCCGATCGTCCAGACGCGCAGCAACTACTACGGCATGGTGGGCGCGACCTACAAGTTCTGAGCAGCCGTCTGGCGAGTCAAGTGGCATGAAGCGAACGGCCCCAAGGCGCGCTGGGTTCGACCATGGCGTCGAGCGCGGTCAGGCGCTTGCGCGTGGCGTCACGCCGCGCCGCGTGCGGTAACATGCAGGCGGCTTCGGCGACAGGCCGGGGCGGCGACGCCGGTGCGCAGAAGCAGCGCGGCCCGCGGGCGCGAAGCCGCGGCTCGCTGGCCGGCATCCGTCCGGAAACGGCCGGCGTCGTGCGGAACCGATCATGCATGCAACGCCCGGTTGGCGCTGGCATGCGTACATGGACCTGATCCACCGGGCGCGAAAGGACGAAAACCGATGAACAAGACGATCGCGATGATGATGGCGCTGGTTGCGGGCGCAACGTTTGCGGGATGCACGGACATGAAGACGAAGAATGCGACCGCGGGCGGCATGGTGATGAATGGCGAGCCGGCACGCACGTCGCCCGCCTGCAAGGCAGACGCGGGGCCGGACGACGCGCTGGTCGGCAAGACCGAGGCCGACGCGGCGGCGCAACTGGACGGCTGCCTGTGGCGCGTGCTCGAGCGCGACGGCACGTCATTGCCGGGCACGATGGATTACCGGCAGGAACGCCGCAATCTCGGCATTCGCGACGGCAAGGTGATCTGGGTGCGGCGTGGGTGAGGGGGGCGGCGTGCGTGCGGGTACGCGGGTGAACGTCGTCGGCATGCGGGCGGTGTCCGGGATGGCCGCGTTTGCGAGGCTGTCGACGCAGACCAGGGCAGGGGCCCGCGCGCTGACACTGGCGGCGCTGGGCGTGGTCGGCATGCTGGCCGGATGCGAACGACATGACGGCGCAGCATCGCTGGCGCCTCGCACCGTTTGCGTCACCGGCTATAACGAGTACACCCGCAAGCTTCACGAGTTCTGGCTCGACAACGAACACAAGTCGGGATGCTTCGGCAATCCGTCCGCGCGGGAAGCCGGTGAAGCCTTCGGCGGTGGCGGCGGGTTCGCCTGCGGCTGCCAGGTCACGCCGGGGCAAACAGTGAAGCTCGCGTGGGTGTTCGCGCAGCCGCTGGACGAGATCGAGCGTGGCGTCCAGGCGGAGCACAAGACGATCGACGTGACGATTCCGCAGCCGGAATCGTCGACGTCGCGCTATCTGCGCGTGTATTTCAGGAAGAACGGCACGGCCGAACTGCAATGGGTGGATGACATGAACGCACCCAAATTGCCGCCGACCGTCGAGCAATGATCGCCGCGCGACGCGGGCGATCGGCGGCGCGCTACTTCGAGATGTACCACAGCGCATCCGCGCTGGCGCGCGACGGCTGAGCGGCTGCAGCCGGCACCTGGGCCGGCGCGGGCGGCGGCGTGTTCGACGTGATCGCGGTGGGCAGCGTGGCCGGAATGTTCGCGGTCGACGGCGAGGCCGTCGTGGTTCCCGACGTCGAAGGCGTATTCACGTACCACAGCGCATCGGCCGACGCCGTGCGTTTTACCGCGGTTGGCGTCGTTGCCGCCGGACTGGCTGCCGTATTCGCCACGGCATTCGCCGACTTCTTCGATCCCGTGGTGGCCGCAGCCGCGCCCCCCGTCCCGGCCTGCGCCGTCATCCCGGCGCCATTGCCCGCGCTACGCTGCGCGCGCGCCTCGAACGGCCCGAGCTGGAAGATCAACGTTTGCGCGGGACGCGTCAGGACGGCATACGGAAACTGCAACTCCCACGACATCAGCACGCGCCCGGACGACGTCTCGGTGAAGATCGCCGGCACGTGCTTCATGTCGCTGAACTGCACGTAGATCCGTGCGCCGTCGTCGAAGACTTGGGTCGGCTTCGCCTGGTCCGCACCCGTGACCGTCCATCCGAAGTTGTACGAGCCGGCCGGGCCGGCGGGGCCGCCCTGCGGCGGCGGAGGCGGCGGGGCCGACGAAATCGTGCGCGGACGCGTGACCTGCTGCGGGGCGGACACGCTCAGGCTCGCGAACGGGTTGTACGCCTGGACCTGTTGCGGTGGCGTAAAGGACGGTGGAAGGATGGGCATGGGAGTATCCGGCGAATCCGGCATGGTCCGGATTGCATCATAGACCTTGCGCGCATACGCGAGGCGCTTGTCGGGCGATGCGGAGTTGTACGCGCCGATCGCGTTCCAGTTGGCGCCGAGCTGGCGAATGTTCTGCGACAGGATCCACGCGCCGACGTACGCATTCGTGCAGGCATCGAACAGGCTCTCCCGCGTGATGCCTTCGCGCGCGAGCGTCGGCAGCCAGGTGCTGTTGATCTGCATCAGGCCGATGTCGACCGTGCCGTTCGTGTTGGTGTTGACGGCGTTCGGATTCATGCCCGACTCGACCTGCGCGATGCCGCGCATCAGGCTGACGCTCACGTGCTGGAACGCGGCCGCGTCGTCGAGGCAATCGGCCCGCGCGACACCGTGCAGCGCGCACGACATCGCAATCGTCGCGGCGATTTTCAGCGTATCTCGGCTGATCGAACGGGTTGTCTGACGCGGCATGGCAGGATGGGGCGGAATCCGGCCGCCCGGTGCAAGGAAATTACGCAGACGCGAAGTGTGCCATAGCGCGCACGCAAATGGCTCGCGTCAAACTTTCCTTTGCATTTGCCCATGCGTTCGCCACGCATTTTTATCGCGTCCGATCACGAGGGGCAGTGAGGCTTTATCGGTAAAAATGGCCGGATATTCGCGCGAATGCCGGCGTAGTGGCGGCGCCGGAATACTGACGCGTCGCGTCATTCGTTCGGTGAAATCGGTGCTGAATCAAACCGGATGGAAATCGCGCGGCAGTCGATATCCGGGTTGAAAAGGGCGATGGAAAGGCGACCCGGAAACAACGGCGGCCGAAGCCGCCGTATCGGTCAAAGCGGATTCGACCGGCCGCGCGGCGCGCAGCCGGCCGTTTCGCATCAGAAGCGGTGGCGCAGGCCGAGGTTGACCATCGTCTGCGAGCTCGTGCCCGCATAGCCGTACGAACCGATCGACGCCTGCGCGGCCATCGAGCCGCCCTTGCCGTCGCCGGTCTGGCCGCTTGCGTGCTGGTACGCGGCGGTCAGGTAGACGTCGGTGCGCTTCGACAGGTTGTAGTCCGCGCCGGCCGATACCTGGTGATAGGTCGCCGACGTGTCGCCGCCCGAGCGCGTGTAGCTGTAGCCGACGCCGACCAGCAGCGCGTTCGTTGCCTGGTAGTTCACGAAGCCTTGCCCCGTGTTGTAGTGCTCGTTCGAGCCGAACACCGAGCTTCCATCGCGGCGGTACTGCGCGTTGCTGTAGCCGAGGCCGACCGTGAACGGGCCGGCGACGTACTGGCCCGCGATGCGCGCGATGCCGATCGAATGCGCGCTCGCATAGCCGCTGTTGACCGGGCCGTCGAACGTGCCGTCGGACGAGCTGGTCCAGCCGCTGCGCTGGGTGTTCGACGCGGGGCTGTTGGTCGTGTGGAAGTAGCCGCCCGCGACGCTGAACGGCCCGTTGTTGTACGACACGGCGGCCGAATACGAATTCGCGGCGCCGGTGCTGCCGGCGATGCCGCCGAACGAGTACATCGCCGAGAACTGCAGGCCCGAATAGACGGCCGACGTGTACTTCACCGCGTTGTCGACGCGGAAGCTGTTGTCGTAGTTGTCGACGTCGCCCGCCGTCGCGAACACGCTGCCCAGATAGTTGTCGGCGGTGATGCCCTGCACGAGATCGATGAGCGGATCGTACTGGCGGCCGAACGTGAGCGTGCCGTAGCGGTCGCTCGTCAGGCCGACGAACGCCTGCCGGCCGAACATGCGGCCGCCCTGGCCCATCCGGCCGTTGCTCGGGTCGAAGCCGTTCTCGAGCTGGAACAGCGCCTTCAGCCCGCCGCCGAGATCCTCGGTGCCTTTCACGCCCCAGCGGCTGCCGGCCAGGTTGCCCGCGCTGCTGTTGCCGAGCATCCACGCGTTGTCCTTGCCCTGCGCATGGTTCACGTAGGTGATCGACGTGTCGATCACGCCATACAGCGTGACGCTCGACTGCGCATGCGCGACGGGTATCGCCGCGAATGACGCGATGGAAATCAGCGAGAGGGTCGTGCGTTTCATGTCATCTCCTTGCGCATTGGCTTGTGTTCGTGATCCGGAATGGCAGGAGACTACCGAGCCCGATTAAAACGGCAAAAATGAAATTCTCTTTTGTGGTCTGACGCAGACAGGGATGTCCTCCGATTTCCGCGATAGAGGGATTTGAATTGTTGAAAATTATGTATCAATCGATTGGACATTTCGCGATTTAGCCATTGCGGCTTGCATATCTCGCGACAATTTCGGGCAATTCAGGGAGGAATCGGGATGGCCGGGATATTGTTATCGATCCGTCAAATAACTATTTAATGAATCGAATTGGCCGGGGTGTAATGAATGTGTTAATTACGCGGCGCGCGTTTGGCGACAGCCTCACGCTTGGATGACCGATTTCTCATCATTGGCGCTGGTGTCTGGAACGCCGTGCGTGTGCTACGCCAGGATGACCGACAGCACCGCGCGGCCCGCCAGCGCGCAGCAGCCACCACCGCGCACCGAAACGCCGGTCGCCGATCCGGTTTTGTATATAATAATCATTCTCATTTACAAGATCGTTGACGCCTGCGCATCCCGGAACCCGGCCATGTCTGCTGACAAGCTGTCTCTCCATCGAGAAATCGACGCCCTCTACACCGGCCACCACGCTTGGCTGCGCGGCTGGTTGAGCCGGAAGCTCGGTTGCGCGCATCGCGCGGCCGATCTGGCGCATGACACGTTCATGCGCCTGCTTGCGCGCGACGAGCCGATCGGCGCTGACGAGCCGCGCGCGTTCCTGACGACGGTCGCGCAGCGCGTGCTGAGCAACCACTGGCGGCGCGAGCAGATCGAGCGCGCCTATCTCGACGCGCTCGCGTTGCGCCCCGAAGCGCATGCGCCGTCGCCGGAGGAGCGGGCCGTCGTGCTCGAGACGCTGCTCGAAATCGACCGTTTGCTCGACGGCCTGCCGCTCGCGGCGAAGCGGGCGTTCCTGCTCGCGCAGCTCGACGGGCTCACGCAGGCCGAGATCGCGCGCGAACTCGGCATGTCGCTGGCGACGGTGAAACGCTATCTCGTGAAGGCCGGCACGCAGTGCTTCTTCGCGATGGCGGCCTGACCGATGGCTGCCCCGGGAGCGCCGGCGGTGCCGCCGCAGGTGGCGCGGCGCGCGGTGGAATGGTGGGTCGACCGGCAGGCCGGCCGCACCGACGACGCGTTCGACGCCGCA
>NZ_VWWH01000051.1:0-52520 GCF_011753045.1 Burkholderia sp. Ap-955 | reverse complement strand
TGCCTGATGACCATAGCGAGTCGGTCCCACCCCTTCCCATCCCGAACAGGACCGTGAAACGACTCTACGCCGATGATAGTGCGGATTCCCGTGTGAAAGTAGGTAATCGTCAGGCTCCCTAAGCCAAGAACCCCCGCCCGAAAAGGCGGGGGTTTTTGCATTTGGGTGGCGGAAATGCATGGGGGAGCGGAGTGGGCGGCCTGGCCATATCCAGGCGCCGCATGCGTCGATTCCGGCACTTTGCCGTTCTCGAGCAACCAACAGCGCTGCTACCACCAAAATTTTTAGGTGTGTTCCGCCACGCCCCCACACCAATCTGGCAGGTACCGAAGCGTCGAATGCGGCGTTGACGCGGGCCTCCATTGTTCTCGAGCGACCTACAGCCCCGTACCACCGAAATCTCCCGGTGCGTTCTCCTTTGGCCCACATCAATCGGCACGTCAATGAGTGCCTATATAACGTCGATCCATTCATGGATGGCGCCGTAATGGCAGAGGATGAGCAATTTTGGCTGAAAATGGCTGGTAATTGAGACGTCTGGGCGAAAGACATCCTGAGGCATCGACCGCGCCTTCGACACGCTGTGGCGACGTGATCGTCGGCGCACACAACGAACTCGGCGCCAAATCGTCATAAAAATCTATGCGCATAAAGTCCATTCGGGCGACATGCGCGGCAGAGCGGGGTGCAAGCCCTTCGGGGTAATATCGCCTTTCGTCCCGATTCCCGGCGCTTCCAGGCAACCGTGGGTGATCGGTGTCCTCCGTATTCCGTCTCCTGCACAATTCATGACTGACAGCCCAGCCCAAGGTGGTCGGACGACCGACTTCTTGCCGTATCTCGTCGCCGCGACGTTCTTCATGGAGTACCTCGACACGACCGTGATCGCGACCGCGCTACCGCAAATGGCGCGCTCGTTCGGTGTCGGACCGAACGCGCTGAGCCTCGGGATGACGGCCTACATGCTGGCGCTGGCAGTGTTCATCCCGATCAGCGGCTGGATCGCGGACCGCTATGGCTCGCGCACGGTATTCGCCAGTGCAATCGTCGTCTTTACCGGTGCGTCGGTGCTGTGCGGGTTGTCCGAGGGTGTCGTGACATTCACCGCCGCGCGCCTGCTGCAAGGCGTCGGCGGGGCGATGATGGTGCCGGTCGGGCGCATGATCGTCGTTCGCAGCACCGAGAAAGCGAAGCTGATGCGCGCGATCGCGACGATCACGTGGCCAGGCATCGTCGCACCTGTCGTCGGGCCGCCGATCGGCGGCTTCATCACGACCTATGCGTCATGGCGGTGGATCTTCCTGCTGAACGTCCCGTTCGGCATTGCCGCACTGGTCTGCACCTGGCTGATCGTCCGGAACACGCGGGCCGACGAGCAACGGCCGCTCGACTGGCTCGGCTTCGTGCTCGCCGGGGGCGCGCTGACCTGTCTGCTGATCGGTACCGAAGCGGCCGGCCAGCAGGACGTCCACTTTACGCGCGCAGCCGTCCTGGTGGGTGCAAGCGTGCTGTTCGGCGTCGCCGCCTGGTGGCATGCGCAACGTTGCGCGCATCCGCTGCTCGATTTCACCACATTGAAAGTGCCGACGTTCTCGGTGACCGTGATCACCGGGTCGATCACGAGAATGGCCATCAATGCCGTACCGTACCTGCTGCCGCTGCTGTTCCAGATCGGTTTCGGGCTATCGCCGTTCCAGTCCGGCCTGCTGCTGCTCGCGAGTGCGCTCGGCAATCTCGGGATGAAGGCGGGAACGTCGTGGATTCTCGACCGCTACGGCTTCCGGCGAGTCGCACTCGTCGACGTGACGATAGTCGGCCTCTTCACGATCGCATGCGGCTGGCTGACTGCATCGACGCCGCTGATGATCACGCTGTTCGTCGTATTCGTCTACGGACTGACGCGGTCGATGCAGTTCACGACGCTCGCCACGCTCGCCTATGCGGATATCCCGGCCCGGCAGACAAGCGCGGCCAGCACGCTGTGGAGCGCTGCTCAGCAGATGACGATCGGGATGGGCATCGCGTTCGGTGCATTGTCGCTTCGACTCGCGGCGTTGGTGCGGGGCGATGCGGTCGGCATGCACTACGTACTCGACGACTTCCGCTGGGCATTCGTCGCAGCGGGCGTACTCGCATTGCTGACGTTGCCGGGCTATGCACGGCTCGCCTCCGATGCGGGTGACCGGCTACGGGCAAATGTGGCGCGCGGGTAGGCCGGGTTTTCTGTCGCCTGTGTGCGGCGACAGGTGAGCGTCTGGGCTCTCTGTCGCGCACTCCAAACGTGGGCCCAGCGCGCAGCGACGGTCTGACGAGAAGCGAAAAGGTCATCTGTCATGGTGGCTGACCGAACTGACCGCCTGGTGATACCCGCTCGCGAAGAACCCTGATCGATCACGCGCGATTGGCACGTCGGATGCGCGGTATGTCCCGCGAGAATTCACCTGCGTGGCGGATGGCGCGGCAGCGTCGTGCTCGTTCCGATAGCCGTCACTGCGCGTCATGGAAGATGATGCCGACCGTGTGGCGATGGCCGCTCCGAATCCGGCTGACGCCGTGGCGCAGGTTGACGCGATAGACGCCGCGCGTTCCCTGCACGGGCCTGCCGTGCACGGCGAAGATGACGGCGTCGCCTTGTGTCAGTGGCACCACTTCCGCGCGCGACTGCATGCGTGGTCGCTGTTCCGTCAGCACGAATTCGCCGCCCGTGAAATCGCGGCCCGGCGCCGACAGCAGGATCGCGATCTGGAGCGGAAACACGTGCTCGCCATACAGGTCCTGATGAAGGCAGTTGTAGTCATCGGCGCCGTATTGCAGGATCAGCGGCGTCGGTCGCGTCTGTCCTGCCGCGTGGCAGCGATCGAGGAAGGCCGCGTGGTCTGCCGGATAGCGGACGTCGATCCCGAGTGCCTTGTTCCAGCGATTCGCGATAGGCGCGAGATGCGGGTAGAGCGTCGCACGCAGCTCGGCGATGATCGCGGGGAGCGGATACGCGAAATACTTGTATTCGCCGCGACCGAACCCGTGCCGCGCCATCACGACGCGCGAGCGATAGAGTGCATCGTGCGGATAGCGCGATGCGATCGTCGCGCACTCGCTTGCCGAGAGCAGGCCAGGGACGCGCGCACATCCGTAGCGATCGAGATCGGCGTCGACAGTCGTCCAGTCGATCGCGTCGATGCGTTGTGCAATGTCGAGCGATTCGACGGCAGGTTGCAGGTCGGCAATGTTCACGGGCGTCCCTCGGTTCGTCAGCAATGTGGCGCCATGTAGTCGTGCGGAATGCTTCGGGCACGTCGTCCGCACGATTGAGTCCACGGTCAATGTTGATGAGCCCAGTCTACGGATGTCCACGCGCCGGCGCGCTCCAGATCTTGCGCTTCAATTCGGGAAAGAAAGAGGGGGAGCGCTCGCGGCGGCATGGGCGCACCGAGTGCCTCGACGCGTCGAATTGGAGAAGCGGAGAAGCGGAGAAGCGGAGAAGCGGAGAAGCGGAGCGGAGAAGCGGAGAAGCGGAGAAGCGGAGAAGCGGAGAAACGGAGAAACGGAGAAACGGAGAAGCGGAGAAACGGAGAAACGGAGAAACGGAGAAACGGAGAAACGGAGAAACGGAGAAACGGAGAAACGGAGAAACGGAGAAACGAGGGTCGAGTTTTCTACGGCGGGTGGCCGGCTCCTGCCGGCCCCCGCCGCATCACCGCTTACGCCACCGACCGGAACAGCCAATAGAGCCCGCCGGCAAGCACGATCGACGCCGGCAGCGTCAGCACCCACGCCAGCACGAGGCTGCGAACCGTGCCCCACTGCAAGCCCGATCCGTTCGCCGCCATCGTGCCCGCGACGCCCGACGACAACACGTGCGTCGTCGACACCGGCAATCCGTACACGTCGGCCGCGCCGATCGTGAGCATCGCGACGAGTTCGGCCGACGCGCCCTGTCCGTACGTCAGATGCTGCTTGCCGATTTTCTCGCCCACGGTCACGACGATCCGCTTCCAGCCCACCATCGTGCCGAGGCCCAGTGCGATCGCGACCGCAACCTTCACCCACGTCGGGATGAACTTGGTCGCGTGGTCGAGCTGCTTGCGATAGTTGTCGATCGCGAGCTTGTCGTCGGCGGCGAACGCGGGCTGACCGGACTTCTCGATCAGGCGGATGGCTTCGGACACCAGATACATCGTATTGCGCACGTTGTCGACGTCACGTTGCGGCAGGGCCGCCATCGAGCCCGATGCACCGACCGCGGTCGCGAGCGACGCGGACAACTGCTGCACGGCGGGGATCACGGCAGGCGTCAGTTGGCGATGCTGTACGTAAAGCTCGACGTCGGCACGCGGGTTCGCGGACGGTGCAACGCCGTTCGTGTACTTCCCGAACGTCGCGGCGGCCTGGTTCGCAACCGCCACGAAGGTCTGTGTCTCGGCCGGCGTGACGGCCTTGTTCAGCGCATAGGCGGTCGGCACCGTGCCGATCAGGATCAGCATGATGAGTCCCATCCCTTTCTGCCCGTCGTTCGAGCCGTGCGCGAACGACACGCCCGTGCAGGTCAGGATCAGCAGGCAACGAATCCAGAACGGCGGCGGCTGGTCCTTCGGCGGCTCCTTGTACAGCTCCGGAATCCGCACGAGGGTTTTCAGCACGAGCAGCAGCAGCGCCGCGCACAGGAAGCCGACGAGCGGCGAGAGCAGCAGCGACTTGCCGACGCCGAGCGCCTGGCCCCAGTCGACGCCGCTTTTGCCGGACGGCCCGTGCATCAGCTGGTTCATCAGCCCGACGCCGATGATCGACCCGATCAGCGTATGCGAGCTCGACGACGGCAACCCGAAATACCAGGTCGCGAGGTTCCATACGATCGCGGCGATCAGCAGCGCGAACACCATCGCGAAGCCCGCACCGCTGCCGACCTGCAGGATCAGCTCGACCGGCAGCAGTTGCAGGATGCCGAACGCGACGGCGCCGCTCGAGATCATCACGCCGAGGAAGTTCCACAGGCCGGACCAGATCACCGCGACGTTCGGTGTCAGCGAGTGCGTATAGATCACGGTGGCCACCGCGTTCGCGGTGTCGTGGAAACCGTTGACGAATTCGAAGCCGAGCGCGATCAGCAGCGCGGCGCCGAGCATCAGGTACGGGAACAGCGATCCTTCGCGCATCGGCGACAGATCGTCGATCAGGTGCGTGGCGATATAGACCGCACCGATCGCGAGCACCAGCAGGAAGACGGCATAGCCGAGCTGCTTGGTACGCTCGACGGAACCCGAATTGCTCGGGGCAGACGAAGCAGGCTGATTCATGACGGTATCTCGTAAGGGAACCGCGACCGATCCTAGCTTCGGCTAGCAGTCAGTTTGATGACAGCAGGGACAACGAACGGAGCGTCTTACAGCGACGTAAGGTAAACATCGCCAGGCAATTGCGATACGACGCGACACGTCGGCTTGTGTCGTGGTCGATATCGCGAACTCAACATGGCAGGCGGCTACGTCGCAGTGTCGCGCCGATCGTCGTCGGCGATCAACGTCCATCCGTGCGGCGCCGCAGCGAATGTCGTGCACGACAGCGGTGCGACGTCGATGCGGGTTGCCGCGCCGGGATCCAGTCGCATGGCATGTGCGACGGCCGCGCGAACGATCGGCGCGTGCGTGATGGCGACGATGTCGCGGCCGTGTTGCAGCGCGTTCAACCACGTGCCGACGCGGCGCATCGCTGCATCGAACGATTCGCCGCCGTGCGGCGACGCGCAGGGATCGCCGATCCACGCGCCCAATTCGTCAGGCATGTCGCGCGCGAGGTCGTGCAGCCGCTTGCCGCGCCAGTTTCGGTAGTCGATGTCGCGCAGCGCGTCATCGATGTCGGCATGCAGGCCGAGCGCATCGGCGGTCTGCACCGCGCAGCGGGCCGGGCTGCACAGCACGCGCGCGCCGGTCACGCGTGCCCATCGGTCGTGCAGCGCCGCGGCGTCGGCAAGCCCGTGCGCGTCGAGCGGGTCGTCGTCGGGAAACGTACCGGTGCGCATTGCCCGGGTCGAGGCGTGTGCGATCAGGCGCAGCGAGGCATGCATGTTCATGTCGTTTTTCGGATGATCCGGGACGAGTGAATTCGATCACCTGCCGCCGCTTCAATACGCGAACGTTCGCGCGTACAATTCGCCCGATACGAAACGCGGAAGCCGGTGCAATCCCGGCGCGGTCGCGCCACTGTAACCGGTGATCGATGATCCCGGAAGCCAGACCTGCCTTCGTACCCATCCAACATTTGTCGGGGCGCGATTCCCCCTGAGGTGCATCCATGAGCGAAGCAGTGCTGAAGCCGGCGGTCGTGCCGGCACCCATCCCCGTCCGCGAACTGTTGCCGTGGGCCGTGTTCGTCGGCTTGATCCTGTTGCTCGCGCTGTATTTCGTCGGTGCGGAACAAGGTGCGACGTCGCTCGTGCCGGGCATGTATGTCCACGAGTTCGTCCACGACGGCCGCCATCTGCTCGGCTTCCCCTGCCACTGACGCGGAGTTCACGATGGTCGGAAAGCTGCTCATGCGCGGGATGCTCGCAGGCATCGCCGCAGGCCTCCTCACGTTCGGTTTCGCCAAAATCGTCGGCGAACCGCAAGTCGATCAGGCAATCTCCTTCGAAGAAAAAACCGAAGCCGCCCGAGGCGAAGCACCGGAACCCGAACTGGTCAGCCGCCACACGCAAGCCGGCCTCGGTCTGCTGACGGGCGTCGTGACCTACGGCGCGGCATTTGGCGGGCTGTTCTCGCTGGTCTTTGCGTATGCGTATGGCCGAGGCAGCCGTCTCCCGGCACGGCCGCTGGCTGCGTGGCTTGCGCTGGCGTCGTTCGTCGCGCTCGTGATCGTGCCGAACATCAAGTACCCGGCCAATCCGCCGTCGGTCGGAGACCCCGACACGATCGGCTATCGCACGGGGTTGTTCTTCCTGATGATCGCGATCTCGGTCGCGACGATGGTGTTCTCGGTCAGCGTGCGCCGCCATCTGCTGGCGAAGCTCGGGCAGTGGAACGCGTCGATCGTCGCCGGACTCGTGTTCGTCGCGATCATCGCGGCCGTGCAGATCGGGCTGCCGTCGGTCAGCGAGTTGCCGGCCGATTTCCCGGCGGCCTTGCTGTGGAAGTTCCGCGTGGCGGCCATCGGCATGCAGGTGATCATGTGGACGACGATCGGCCTGCTGTTCGGCGCATGGGTCGAGCGCGGCGAACGCATTGGCATGCGCGCCGCCTGACGCGCATCACCACGGAGCGCGCCTAGCGCAGCATGCGCGGCGCGCTCCACGTCGATTCGCGCGCCAGCGCGACGAACGCGGCCAGATAGTCGATCGACGAGGCCGCGCTGCGCGAAGGGCTGCCGCTGCGCCGCGCGCGGTGGGGCGAGTACCTGAAGTGGGCGGTCGAATCGTTCCGCATCACCGCGAACGGCGTGCAGGAATCCGAACGAAATCGGGCCGGGCGTGTACGACATTCATTCGCCGAACATCCCGACGCAGGCGCACATCGTCGGCCTGATGAAAAAGGCGGCTGAGCGGATTCCGGCGGAACGCCTGTGGGTGAACCCGGACTGCGGCCTGAAGACGCGCCAGTGGGTGGAAGTGATTCCGGCGCTGACGAACATGGTCGCCGCCGCGAAGACACTGCGCAACCAGGTGCACTGATCGGGGCGCGGTGCGGAAAACAGGAAGGGCGGCCAGACGGCCGCCCCCAGATGTACGAGCACCGGGCGGGCGAAGCCGCCGGCCCGGTGCGCATGTGCGTCAAGCCGTGCGTGCTGCGCGCGGCAACGTGTCGGCCGTTTTGCGGGGCACGCCCGCATCGTCGATGCTCACGCGGCGCGAGATCAGCCACACGCACAGCGACGACACGATTGCGGCGCTCGTGTACTGGAGCGCGAGCGGCCACCATTGCGGCGCGGTGTTCTGCGCGATGATGGTCGCGACGAGCGGCGTGAGGCCGCCGGCGAGCGCGCCGCACACCTGGTACGCGATCGAGATCGCCGTGTAGCGGATGCGCGCGACGAAGATGCCGCTGACGAAGCCCGCGACCACCGAGTAGTAGCCGGATTCCGCGAGCGTCGCGAGGCCGACGCCGACCGTGATCGACAGCGGCGTGCCCATGTGCACGAGCGGCAGCATGACGAACGGGACGATCGCGGCCCATGCGCCGGTGATCAGCAGCACGCGCGTGGTGCCGAAGCGCTGTGCGAGGAACGCGGCCGCGAGCTGCACGACGAACTGCAGCACGGCGACGATCGTCATGCAATGCAGCACCATCGACCGGTCGAGCGACAGGAACTGCGTCGCGTAGCTGATCATGAAGATGTTGCTGAAATACACGCCGGCGATGCCGTACACGTTCGCACCGATCGCGAGCAGCAGCAGCGGCCAGTACTTGAGCGCTTCGCGCAGCGGCTTTTGCGCGATGTTGCCGCTCTTCTTGACTTCCTCGAACTCGGGAGACTCGGACACGCTCGCGCGGATCACGAAGCCAACGATCAGCAGTACGGAACTTGCCAGGAACGGCACGCGCCAGCCCCAGCTCATCATGTCTTCCTTCGACAGCGTGCTGATCGCGCCGAACGCGAGCATCGACAGGATCAGGCCGCTCGCGCTGCCGAGCTGCGCGAACGACGCGAAGAACGTGCGCTTGCCTTCCGGCGCATGCTCGCCGGCGAGCAGCACCGCGCCGCCCCATTCACCGCCGACCGCGATGCCTTGCAGCACGCGCATCAGCACGAGCAGGATCGGTGCGATCACCCCGGCTTGCGCATGAGTCGGCAGCAGGCCGATCGCGACCGTCGACACGGCCATCAGCATCAGCGTCGCGAGCAGCGAGCGCTTGCGGCCGAAGCGGTCACCGAGGTAGCCGAACATCACGCCGCCGAGCGGCCGCGCGAAGAAACCGACCGCGAACGAGCCGAACGACGCGAGCAGGCTGATGAAGCGGTTTTCGCCGGGAAAGAACAGCGGCCCGAACACGATGGCGGCGGCGGTCGCGTAGCTATAGAAGTCGTACCACTCGATCGTGGTGCCGACGAACGATGCGAGCGCCGCCCGCTTCGGTTGCTTGACGGAAGTCCCCATCTTTATTTGTGCTCCTCTGAATCCTCTGATTTGGAATAGGTGGCGGCGCGGGGATCAGTCGCGGTACGCGACGCCCGGCAGCACGCACAGCAGCTCGTATGCGAGGTTCGCGCCGAGCAGCGCCGTGGTGCCGAACGGGTCGTACGGCGGCGCGACTTCGACGAGATCGCAGCCGACGATGTTCAACCCCTTCGCGCCGCGGATGATCTCGAGCGCCTGCGGCACCGTGAGGCCCGCGATTTCCGGCGTGCCGGTGCCCGGCGCGTAGGCCGGATCGATGCCGTCGATGTCGAAGCTGATGTAGACGGGCGTGTCGCCGACGCGCGCGCGCACTTCTTCCATCAGCGGGGCGAGCGACTTGTTCCAGCATTCCTCGGCCTGGACGACGCGGAAGCCCTGCTCGCGGCACCAGTCGAAATCCTCGGCGGCGTAACCCGTGCCGCGCAGGCCGATCTGCGTGACCTTGTCGCCGTGCAGCAGGCCTTCCTCGACCGCGCGGCGGAACGGCGTGCCGTGTGCGATCTTTTCACCCATCATCGTGTCGTTCACGTCGGCGTGGGCATCGACGTGGATCAATGCAACCTTGCCGTGCTTGCGGTGGATCGCGCGCAGGATCGGCAGCGCGATCGTATGGTCGCCGCCGAGCGTGATCGGCTTGCAGTCGTGCTCGAGGATCGCGTCGTATGCGGCTTCGATGCGCGCGATGGAATCGTGCAGGTTGTACGGATTGATCGCGACGTCGCCGATGTCGGCGATCTGCAGCGAATCGAACGGTGCCGCGCGCGTGGCCATGTTGTACGGGCGCAGCAGCACGGATTCGGTACGGATCTGGCGCGGGCCGAAGCGCGCGCCGGTGCGGTTGGAGGTGCCGAGATCGAACGGCACGCCGACGAAACAGGCGTCGAGGCCTTCGGCGCTCGCCACGTGCGGCAGGCGCATCATCGTCGCGATGCCGCCGCAGCGCGGCATTTCATTGCCGCCGAGCGGCTGGAAATGGGTGTGGTCGTTCATGGCTGTCTCTTCCGATGTGGGGTTGCCGTATCATGCGACGCGGCTTGACGCACAGTTTTACGCGCTCGGCCCGGAAAGAAGAATGCGAAGATATCGACGTAAACATCGATTTTCATCGATGTATGGAAGGGGATGAACGTGCTGGGGAATCTGTCGACCCTCGATCTGCGGTTGATCCGCGTGTTTCTCGCGGTCACGGACGCGGGTGGCGTCTCGGCCGCGCAGGCCGTGCTGAACGTCGGGCAGTCGACGATCAGCGCGCAGCTGTCGTCGCTCGAGACCCGGCTCGGCTACCGGCTCTGCGAGCGCGGCCGCAGCGGTTTCCGGCTCACGCCGAAGGGTGAGCGCTTCCACGCGATGAGCCGCAAGCTGCTCGCGGCGCTCGACGAATTCGGGATGGCCGCGCGGCACATGGACCGCCAGCTGGTCGGCACGCTGCACATCGGCCTGATTGGCCATACGCCGGTGAGCCAGAACGCGCGGATCGCCGAGGCGATCGCCGCGTTCCGCACCCGCGACGAGGCCGTGCGTTTCTCGATTTCCGTGCGCGCGCCGGGCGATCTCGAGGAGAAGCTGCTGAGCGACGAGATCCAGATCGCGGTCGGCTACTTCTGGCACCGCGTGCCGACGCTGCACTACACGCCGCTATTCATCGAGCGCCAGGTCGCGTACTGCGGGCGCGGCCATCCGCTGTTCGACGGCGCCGGCGCGTTGACGCCGGCCGACGTCGCGGGCTTCGAATGGGCGTGGCGCTCGTATCCGCTGCCCGAAGCGCAGATGTCGACGACGCCCGACCGCGTGACCGCGACCGCCGACAACATGGAGGCCGTCGCGCTGCTGATCCTGTCCGGCCACCACCTCGGCTATCTGCCACAGCACTTCGCGGCGCCGTACGTCGCGCAGGGGCTGCTCACGCCGCTCAATCCGGAGCAGCTGCGCTACGACGTGACGTTCCACATGGTCGTCGCGCGCAACGGGCGCGGCAATCCGCTCGTGGAAGCGTTTCTCGAGGATCTCGAACGCGCGCACCAGCCGCCCGACATCGTGTAGGCCGCCGGTATCCCCAATGTGGACGAGTGTTGCGGCAGCCTGCTCCGACGCGGCCCACATCGATCGGCGTCGAAGTGACGAACCGGGCGCCGGGTGCGGCTTGCGTGTGCCGCCCGCCCGCCGGCATCACGGCACCGGCAGCCCCGCGTCGTGCTTGACCTCGCGCAGCGACAGCGCCGATTCGATCGACGTCACGCCCGGCAGCATCCGCAGCGATTCGCGCAGGAACGTGCCGTAGTCGTCGAGGTCACGCGCCACGACCTGCAGCAGATAGTCGGCCGTACCCGCCACGTTGTGGCATGCCAGGATCCGCTCGATGCCGAGCACCTCCCGCTCGAAGCGGTCGGCGGTCTTGCGATCGTGCGTCGCGAACCGCACGAGAACGAATGCGACGACACCGAAGCCGAGTGCCTGGCGCGACAGCTGCGCGCGGTAGCGCTCGATGTAGCCGTCGTTTTCGAGGCGCTTCAGGCGCCGCGCGCAGGGCGTCTCGGAAAGACCCACGGAATCGGCGAGGCGGGCGATCGGCAGGCGGCCGTCGCGCTGCACCGCGGCGAGGATGGCACGGTCGGTTTTGTCGAGTTCGGTCATGTTGGCGGAATCCTTTTATGGATTTCGAGATTGTGGCGGATTCCCCTACGGATCGCCAATCCTGAACCAAAGATGGCCAATAATCCCTCGCCCTCTGGCGGCAACATATCGTCGTAAGAGGACAGGGGCAGACCATGATTTCCACGCATTTGCTGTTGATTTATCTCGCCGCGCTGGCGGCCATCTATGCCGTGCCGGGGCCGGACATGGCGCTGGTGCTGCAGACCAGCATCGGCCGCGGCGTGCGGCCGGGGATGGCGGCGGCGGCCGGCCTGTCGCTCGCGCGCACCGCGCACGTGACGCTGTCCGCCTGCGGCGTCGCGGCGCTGATTCGCAGCGCGCCGTGGCTGTACGAAGTGATCCGTTACGGCGGCGCGCTCTATCTCGCCTATGTCGCGATCCAGGTGTTCCGTTCGCCCGTGTTCGCGCTCGGCGACGGCGATGCGGCGGCGACGGCGGGCGAGCTGCGCCAGTCGTTCGTGAAGGGCTTGCTCACCAACCTGCTGAACCCGAAGGCGCTGCTGTTCTGCTCGGTGCTGCTGCCGCAGTTCGTGCGCCCCGAGGCCGGGCCGGTCGTGTTGCAGATGTTCGAGCTGGGCGCGCTGCTGGTGGCGGCCGGCGTGTGCTTCGACCTCGCGTGCGTGTTCGGCGCGTCGCGGATCGCCGCGTGGATGCGCGCGCATCCGCTCGCGCAGACGGTGCAGCGCTGGACGTTTTCCGCGGCGCTGATCGGCTTCGCGCTGCGCCTGTCGATGGACTGAGTGCCGATGCGGTGTCGCGCCGCCGCGGGTCGCGCGGCGCATCGCCGCACCCGAGGCAGGCCGCGCGCAACGCCGGCCCGCGCGTGCGCCCCGTCGCGGAAGGGCATGCGCGCAAATCGTCTGACTGTTCTAAACTCCCTGTTACTTCGCGCTGCGCGAAACCCGACCGACCGAACGGAACCGTCTCCCGCCGGCCCTGTCCGATTGCCTGGTTGTTCCGTGCAACGCGGTACCAAGGAGGGTCTGAACATGGCAAGGCATCTTCACGCCGACCGTGAACCCCGAATCGTCGCCGAGTCCAAGTGCCTCGGCCCGTGCGATCCGGCAGAACGCATCCACGTCACGATCATGTTGCGGCGGCAGGAAGAAGGGCAACTCGATACGCTGCTTCACCAGCTCGCCACCGGCGACGCGCAAGCGAAACCGGTGTCGCGCGCAACCTTCGCACAACGCTTTTCCGCCAATCCCGACGATATTCGCAAGGCCGAGGACTTCGCGCATCGTCATCAGCTGACGGTCGATCGTGTCGATCCGGTCGAAAGCGTCGTGGTGGTGTCCGGCACGATCCAGCAGTTCGAAGCCGCGTTCAGCGTCAAGCTCGAGCGCTTCGAGCACAAGTCGATCGGCCAGTATCGCGGCCGCTCCGGCCCGATCGCGCTGCCCGACGAGCTCGGCGATGCCGTCACGGCCGTGCTCGGCCTCGACAGCCGTCCGCAGGCGCGGCCGCACTTCCGGCTGCGGCCGCCGTTCAGGCCCGCGCGCGGCGGTGCGGCGGCCGTCACGTTCACCCCGATCCAGCTGGCATCGCTGTACGGCTTCCCGGCCGGCGACGGCGCCGGGCAATGCATCGCGATCATCGAGCTCGGCGGCGGCTACCGCGCGGCCGATATCCAGCAGTATTTCCGCGGGCTCGGCATCACGACGCCGCCGACGCTCGTCGACGTGAACGTCGGCACCGGCCGCAACACGCCGACCGGCGACCCGAGCGGCCCGGACGGCGAAGTCGCGCTCGACATCGAGATCGCCGGCGCGATCGCGCCGGCCGCGAAGATTGCCGTCTACTTCGCGCCGAACAGCGACGCGGGCTTCATCCAGGCCGTCAACGCGGCCGTCAGCGACACGACCAACAAGCCGTCGGTGATCTCGATCAGTTGGGGCGGCCCGGAAGCGATCTGGCAGGCGCAGTCCGCGCAGGCGTTCAACCGCGTGCTGCAGGCGGCGGCCGCACAGGGCATCACGGTGTGCGCGGCATCGGGCGACAGCGGTTCGGGCGACGGGCTGCAGGACGGCGCCGATCATGTCGACTTCCCCGCATCGAGCCCGTACGTGCTCGGCTGCGGCGGCACGCAGCTCGACGCGTTGCCCGGGCAGGGCATCCGCAGCGAGGTCACGTGGAACGACGAGGCGGCCGGCGGCGGCGCGGGCGGGGGCGGCGTCAGCACGCTGTTCGACCTGCCGTCGTGGCAGCAGGGGCTGAAGCTCACGCGCGCCGACGGCAGCAGCACACCGCTCGCGAAGCGCGGCGTGCCGGATGTGGCGGGCGATGCATCGCCGCAGACGGGCTACGAAGTGTCGATCGCGGGCACGGCCACGGTGATGGGCGGCACGAGCGCGGTCGCGCCGCTGTGGGCCGCGCTGATTGCACGGATCAATGCGACGGCCGGTGCGACTGCCGGCTGGGTCAATCCGGTGCTCTACAAGAATCCGGGTGCGCTGCGCGACATCACGCAAGGATCGAACGGTACGTACGCGGCCGCGCAGGGCTGGGATGCGTGCACGGGCCTCGGCAGCCCGAACGGCGCGCAGCTCGCCGCGATCCTGACGCGCAAGCCGTCGAGCTGACGGCCGCGGGACACGTCTTTCCGTATGGCGCGGGCTTCCTGTCCGCGCCTTTTTCTCACCTCCAGGAGCAGCACGATGGGCATCGATTCCGCATCTTCCGGCGGCGTGTATCCGCTGCATCACGGCGACCACAACTCGCATGGCGTGCCGCCGACCATCAACCCGGTCGCGCTGAGCCACGGGCGTGACCAGCCGTTCTTCGATCCGGTCGCGTACGGCAACGGCCCCGACGACTCGGTGACCGACACGACCGAGGCGGCCGCGATCACGCATCACACGATCCTGATCGACGGGAAGCACATCGCGTACACGGCGACGGCCGGTCATCTCGTGACGGTCGACCCGAGCAGTTCGCAGCCGGCCGCGAAGCTCTTCTACGTCGCGTTCACGGCCGACGGCGCAAAGGAAGAAACGCGGCCCGTGACGTTCTTCTATAACGGCGGGCCGGGCTCGTCGTCGGTATTCGTGCTGCTGGGCTCGTTCGCGCCGAAGCGCATCAAGACGTCGATGCCGGGGTTCACGCCGCCCGCGCCGTATCAGATGGAAGACAACCCGGACAGCATGATCGACCACAGCGACCTGGTGTTCATCAACCCGGTCGGCACCGGCTATTCGGCGGCCGTCGCGCCGAACAAGAATCGCGACTTCTGGGGCGTCGACCAGGATGCGAATTCGCTGAAGCAGTTCATCAAGCGCTACCTGACGAAGAACAACCGCTGGAATTCGCCGAAATACCTGTTCGGCGAATCGTACGGCACCGCGCGCAGCTGCGTGCTCGCGTACAAACTGCACGAGGACGGCGTCGACCTGAACGGCATCACGCTGCAGTCGTCGATCCTCGACTACCGGCAGGCCGGCAACCCGGTCGGCGCGCTGCCGACCGCGGCGGCCGATGCGTGGTATCACAAGAAACTCGGCGTCACGCCGGCGCCGACCGATCTCGGCGCGTTCGTCGAGGAAGTCGCGCAGTTCGCGCGCACCGACTACCTGACCGCATTGCGCAACGTGCCGCATGCCGACCCGGCCGCCGTGAAGAAGCTGTCGCAATACACGGGCATCGACACGGCGACGCTGCAGACGTGGGGGCTCGACATTGCGGGTTACAACGCGCGCGGCAATTCGCTGTTCCTGACGACGTTGCTGCAGGCGCAGGGGCTGGCGCTCGGTTCGTACGACGGCCGCGTGACCGGGATCTCGTCGGGGATCGCCGGCAAGATCGACCCGAACTCCGGCGGCAACGATCCGACGATGACGGCGGTGACGGGCGTCTATACGGCGATGTGGAACAGCTACCTGAACGAGCAGTTGAAGTTCACGTCGAGTTCCGCGTTCACCGACCTGAACGACCAGGCGTTCCAGAACTGGGATTTCCACCACACCGACCCGACCGGCGCGCAGCAGGGCATCGATGCGCAGGGGAACGTGATCCTCTATACGGCCGGCGATCTCGCGGCGGTAATGGCGTTGAACGTCGACCTGAAGGTGTTGTCGGCGAACGGCCTCTACGATTTCGTCACGCCGTTCTACCAGACCGTGATCGACCTGCAGCAGATGCCGCTCGAGGATCAGAAGGTGCGGCAGAACCTGTCCGCGCGTTTCTATCCGTCGGGGCACATGGTGTATCTCGACGGCGGCTCGCGCACCGCGCTCAAGCGCGACCTCGCGGCGATGTACGACGCAACGGTCAGCGATACGGGTGCGCGGATGCGGATTCGTGCGCTGCAGGCGACGAAGACGGGCGGGCACGCGTAGCGGTGCCCGTCGGGGGGACGCCGCGCGCAGCCGTGACGGTGCGCGCGGCGTTATTTTTCGGCGTGGGCGGCCGGCTTATGCCGTCGGCCAGTCGAACATCGTGTACGGCAGCGCGCGCTTGTGGCGCGACGCGTCGTAGAAGCGCAGCACCGTTTCGTACACACGATCGGCGACGGGCTTGCCTTCAAGGAAATCGTCGATCTCGTCGTAGGTGACGCCGTACGCGTGCTCGTCGGGGCGCAGCGGGCGCAGTTCCTCGAGATCGGCCGTCGGCACCTTCATCACGATCAGTTCGTCGCCGCCGAGCGCACGGGCCACCGCGCGCACGCGACGCTTGTTCAGCCCCGCGAGCGGCAGGATGTCCGCGCCGCCGTCACCGAACTTCGTGAAGAAACCCATCAGCGACTCGGCCGCGTGATCGGTGCCGATCACGATGCCGCGCCGCGCGCCGGCCACCGCGTATTGCGCGATCATGCGCTCGCGCGCCTTGACGTTGCCGTGCACGAAGTCCTGCTGGGCCGGCGTCTCGAACGCATGGCCGGACGCGACCAGCGCGCCGAGCATCGCGTCGGCGGCCGGCTTCACGTTGACGGTCAGTTCCTCGTCCGCGCGGACGAACGCGAGCGCGCGCTGTGCATCGGCTTCGTCGTTCTGCACGCCGTTCGGCAAGCGCATGGCGATGAAGCGGGCGTCGTAGCCGCCGGCGCGCAGCTTTTCGACCGACAGCTGTGCGAGCCGGCCGGCCGTCGACGAATCGACGCCGCCACTGATGCCGAGCACGTAGGTCCGCAGGCCGGTCGAACGAAGGTATTGCGCGAGGAACTCGACGCGGCGGGCGATTTCGGCCTCGGCGTCGAAGTGCGGGGCGACGTTCAGTTCGGCAATGATCGCGCGTTGGCGGCTGGCGTAATCGGCGGATGTCATGAAAGGAGTTCCGGAACGAAATCAAGGCGCCCATCATAAGCGCAATCGCGCCGCGGTGCCGCGCCGGGCGTGCGTTTCGGCGATTTCGCGTTGCTTCGGCGAGACGGGCCGCCTCACCGTGGTGCACGGTGCGCCGGGCGGGTGCAACGATGCCGCGTAACGGGCGTTCGCGCGGCCGGTATTCGATGCACGTGGCGGCCGGCATGCATGCACCCGAGCGACCGCACACACGGGCGGCCGCGTCAGTGCCGCGCGAGCACGACCCCCACCAGCGCGAGCGCGAAGCCGGCGAGCTGGATCGCCGCGAGCGTTTCGCCGAACAGCCAGTAGCCCTGTAGTGCCGCCAGCGGCGGCGCGAGGAACAGCAGCGACGTTGCGTGTGCGGCATTGCCGCGCCGCAGCATCCACATCAGCATCGTGACCGCGCCGCCGGACAGGAACACGACGCCCCACACGAGCGACACCCACAGCGCCGGCGCGCCGATCCAGCGCGTCTCGTGCAGCAGCGCGACGAAGACGGCCGCGACGATGGCCGCACCGAGGTTCTGGATGGTAACCGCCGTGCGCAGGTCGCTCTGCGCGAGCTTGCCTTTCTGGTACAGCGACCCGGCGGTGATCGACCCGACCGCGAGCACCGAGACGGCGACGACGAGCCACGCCGGCGCGGCGCCCGGCGGCGGCGCGACGCCGCCCGCGACCTTCGGCGCCAGCACGAGCGCGACGCCGGCGAGGCCGAGCGCCATCCCGAACCAGCCGCGCGCCGGCAGGCGCTCGTTGAACAGCGGGACGGCGAGCACGGCGGTGGCGAGCGGCTGCAGTGCGCCAAGCAGCGCCATGACGCCGGCGTTCAGCCCTTGCGCGACGGCCCAGTAGCTCGCGCCGAGATAGACGCCCTGCAGCAGCGCGCCCGCGATCAGGTGGCGCGGCCATTTGCGGCGGGCGGGCCACGGCGCGCGGGAAACGAGCGCCACCACGCCGAACAGCGCGGCCGTGCCGGCGAAACGCGCGAGCAGGAACAGGTTGGGATCGGCGTAGGGCTTGATTGCCCGCGCAACGATGAAGCCGGTGGACCAGAGGGCGACGAAAGCGGCGGCGACGAGCGAGGTCAGCATGCGTGGCGGGCCGCGACGCGGCCGGACAGAATCGTGAAGTCGGCCAGTATCGGGGAAAGCGCTGCGGGCGTCTTGTCGAATCCTGCACTCATGCTGCGTGCCGCGCATGCGGCCGCCGGTGCCGGAAGAAGGCGGGGCGCCGCCCCGGGATGCGGAGCGGGCGAGCGTGAAGAGCCGCGGAGATCAGTCGATCGAGAACGTGTCGAGCGGCTGGTTGGCGCGTGCGTCGGTCGCGAAGCGCGCGGCGAGCTGTTCGTAGAGCCGGCGGGCCTCGTCGAGCGTCAGGTCGATCCAGTACGGATCGCCGGCCGCGTCGTTGAGACGTTCGGGCGGAAACTGGATTTCGATCACACTGCCTTTGCGATACATGGCGCGAGCCCCTTTGCTTGGTCTGTCGTTCGGCGAAGCGCAAAGTGTAGCAACCGGCGCCGCGCCGATTCGCGCGCGTCAGGCAATACAGAATTTCGCTTTCGTGAAACGCGGCCCGGCGGGTTTCCCGGCGCAGTCAAATGCCCGTCAAACGGCCGTAATACAATGGGCGGCTTACCCATTACCAGTCGCCTCGGGCGCACACGCGATGCTGGCGGAACAACGTCATCAATTCATCCTGTCGGAACTCGGACGGTCGGGCGCATTGTCGGTCGCGGAACTCGTCCGCTCGCTCGACGTGTCGCGCGAGACCGTGCGGCGCGACCTGAACGCTCTGGCCGCACGCGGCCTGCTCGTGATGACGCACGGCGGCGCGCTGGCCGCGGATCGCCGCGAGCCGAGCCTGTCCGAGCGCGAAGCCGCGAACGCGGAGGCGAAGCGCACGATCGGGCGGCGCGCCGCGGAGTTCGTGCCCGACGATGCATCCGTGCTGATCGATTCGGGCAGCACGCCGCATGCGGTTGCGCTCGCGCTCGCCGACCGGCACCGGCTGTCGATCTACACGAACGACTGGCGCACCGCGTTCGTGCTCGCGCGGCGCAACGGCAATCGCGTGACGCTGCTCGGCGGCGAGCTGTCCGACGACGAGGACGCCACCTTCGGGCTCGACACGATCCAGCAGCTTGCGCAGTACCACGTCGATTTCGCGTTCGTCGGCGCCGGCGGCATCACGCCCGACGGCGAATGCACCGATTACTCGCGGCTCGCCGCCGAGGTGCGCAGCCGAATGATCGCGGCGGCCGGCACCGCGATGATCGTCGCCGACCATTCGAAATTCGGCCGCGTGACGCCGGTGCGGATCAACGGCACCGCCGCGGCCCGCTATCTCGTGACCGAACGCGCGCCCGACAAGGCCGTGCGCCGCGCGCTGACCGCACGCGGCATCGAACTGCTCGTGTGCGACTGACGCGCGTCCGACATACAAGGTTCATCGAACCGTCATTCGCAGGGAAGATCCGCCGTCAAGACTGACCCATTCACCAAGGGCCTGTTCACGCTAATAACGGGCTTGCGAACGTGCCTTGCCGGCTGCAGTGCAAGAAGCAAGGAGCGCCGTTTGGCCGAGCCAAACAAGCGACGCGCGACGCCGCAATGCGGCCGGCAAGGCACGTTCCCCTGTTTGGAAAAAATCGTTCGTGGGGCTGGCCCCCAGAAGGGCCGATCGCCGCGTCATGCTCCTCGTGAATACGTCGAGTATTCGCTTCGTCGCAATCCTTGCGCTCGGCCCTTCTGGGGGCCAGCGCAAGCCCGTTATTAGCGTGAACAGGCCCTAGACCGGCCGCCAGGCCAGGGAGCAACGAATGACCGTCAGCGTGCGCAGCTATCTTTCCCCCACCCTGGTCCTGCTGGCCTTCGACTGGCCCGACGCGGCGTCGAGGTCCGATTTCCTCGGCTTCGCGATCCGGCGCACGCCGGGCTTCTGGTCGGCCGACGGCAAGACGCGCGCGCCGAACAGCTGGCTGCCGAACCGCCTGACGTTCGATGGCCCGGCCGCCCACACGCAGGGCGATGCGCCGACCGACCAGGCGCCGATCCAGAAATTCATGTGGTGGGATGCACGCATCGATCCGCAGGATCGCGGTGCGGCGTTCCGCTACGACGTCTATCCCGTCGTCGGCACGCCGGCGAACCTGCAGGTGCTCGACGCGCAAGCCGGCGTGTGCGACGTCGTGCTGCCCGCGCACATCGAGGACGGCATCGGCACGTGGTTCAACCGTGCGGTGGTCAGCTCGCAGGCCTTCGCGAAGCAGGTGGCGGCACTGGGCCTCGCGCCGAATGCGGCGCCGAGCGCCGCGCAGGCGCTGAAGCTGCGCACGTGGCTCGCGAACGACATGGAGCAGGTGTTCGCGGAGATGCTCGACCCGGCGTCGCGCGCGGCGTCGGCCGTCTATCACCTGACCGACACGCTGTGGGCGCTGCCCGCGTTCGAAGCGTTCGGGCGCACGCACGGCGAAGCGTCGCTCGCGATCGTCTACGACGCGCACACGACGGCGCGCAAGGGCAAGCCGCCGCTGCCGTCGCCGAACCAGCCGGCCGTCGATGCGCTGCAGGGTCTCGCGACGCTCGCGCCGCGCGACAAGACGCACATCATGCACGACAAGTTCATCGTGACCGATGCGTCGTCGAATGCGGTGCCTTCGCGCGTGCTGACCGGTTCCGCGAACTTCACGACCGAAGGGCTCACGGAGCAGGCGAACGTGCTGCACGCGTTCGACTCGCCCGCGCTCGCCGCGCTGTACAACGATCGTGCGCATGCGCTGGCCGGGAATCCCTCGATCGCGGAGACGGCGCGGCTGTCGCCGGGCTGGTCGGAACCGGTGACGATCGGCAGCGCGCAGGTGCGGCTCGCGTTTTCGCCGGAGCCGGCGGGGCAGCGCACCGAAATCGACACGATTGTCGCCGCGATCGCGGCCGCGAAGCATTCGGTGTCGTTCTGCCTGTTCATGCCGACCGACGCGGCGCTGCGCGACGCGTGCTTCGCGGCCGGCGACCGCGGGCTGATGATGTTCGGGCTGGTGAACAAGATCAACGTCGGCAGCGCGACGAAGGCCGATGCCGAGCAGCAGGCCGGCCAGACGCTCGATGCCGCGACGCTCGCGAACCTCGAGCTGTATCACCGCAGCCGCGACAACCACGACGTGATCGATGCCCAGTATTTCTCGCCGGCCACCGTGCCGCCGGGTTTCGAGCCCGAACTGCGCCTCTTTCCGGGTGAACCGGCGCCGGCTTTTCCGCCCGTCGTGATCCATCACAAGTTCATCGTGATCGATGCGGAGGGGGCGAATCCGGTCGTCTATACGGGCTCGGCGAACATGAGCCGCAATTCCGAGCAGTACAACGACGAGAACCTGCTCGAGATCCGCGACCAACGGATCGCGGCGATCTATCTCGCGGAATTCCTGCGGCTGTACGAGCACTATCGCGCGCGGGCACTGGCGATCAACGCGAAGCAGCACGGCACGGGCGCGCATGCGCGGCTCGCGCTTGCGCCCGATTCGAGCTGGGCGAAGAAGTATTACGTGGCGGGAAGCCCGGAAGAGAAGGCGCGGATCGCACTGGCGTCGACCGCGCCGACGGATTGACCCACGAGAGAACGACGGGCGCGGATGTCGCGCGCCCGGCTTGAATCTGGCCGGGAAACCGGCTGACGCCGCCGCTTATGCGGCGACGTAGCGCAGCACGGCGTCGGCGATCGTGTCGCGGTGCCGCACGCGCAGGCGCGGCGCCGACGGATCGCGGCCGAATGCGGCGCCGAACGTGTAGCGGTTCGACACGCGGTGGAAGCAGAACGAGCTGATCAGCAGGTGCAGGTCGAACGCGTCGATGTCCTTGCGGAACGCGCCGCTCGCCGCGCCGCGCTCGACCAGTTCCTCGAGCGTCTTGATGATGCTGACGTTGCGGTTCTTGAACGACTTGAGCTGTTCGAGATACTTCGCGCCGTGGATGTTCTCGATCGACACGAGGCGAACGAAGTCGCGATGCTTGTCGTGATAGTCGAACGTGAATTCGACGAGGCGGCGCATGCCCTCGCGCGGCTCCATGTCGCCGACGTGCAGTTCCTGCTCGAGTGCGCGGATGTCGCCGTACACCTTCTCCAGCACGGCCTCGTACAAGCCTTCCTTGCTTTCGAAGTAGTAGTAGAGCATGCGCTTCGTCGTGTTCGTGCGCTCGGCGATGGCATCGACGCGCGCACCGGCGAGGCCCATCGCGGAGAATTCCTGCGTGGCGACGTCGAGGATGTTGCGCTTGGTTTGCTCGGGATCGTATTTGCGCCGCGCATCGGACGGAAGCGCGCGGGTGTCGGACGTGGCGGCCTTGCTTCCTGCTTTCATGTGAATTTATTGTGGCTTCGGCGGCTTGGAAAAGCCATTCTAACATGTGGGAAATCCCCGCCCGGCCGACCTTCCGCTCTAATCGGCAGGGCGGTTTCAGCCGCCGTGGCCGCCGCTCAGCGGCGGCAGGACGCGAGCGCGTCGCGGGCCTGGTACGCCGTATACGTGAGCTGCGCGGCGGCGAGGCCCGCCAGGCCGAACGTGCGCGTGAGCCCGAACGCGTTGAAGCCTTCCGGCACCGGCCGGCCTTCGGCCAGCGCGGCCGCGAGCGCTTCGCCGGCCACCGTGGTCGGCGCCATCCCGTGGCCGCCGAACGCGATCGCGTGCCACACGCCGTCCGCGTCGCGGCCGATCTGCGGCATCTTGTGCCGCGCATAGCTCATCAGCCCGCCCCACGCGTAGTCGACCTTCACGCCCTCCAGTTGCGGATAGACGCGCAGCAGGTCGCGCCGCAGCAGGCGCGCGATCGCGTCGGGGCCGCGGTCGAGCACGGAGATCCGGCCACCCCACAGGATGCGCGTGTCCTTCAGCGGGCGGTAATAGTCGAACGCGAAACGCGTGTCGTAGATCGCGTACGGTGCGTCGATCGCGTCCGGCAGGCGTGCGCCGAGCGGTTCGGTCGCGATCACGTAGGTCGCGATCGGCAGCACCGCGCGCTCGATGCGCGGCGACACGCCGCGCGCATAGCCGCCACCGGCGAACACGACGTCCTTCGCGCGCACCGTGCCCTGCGCCGTGCGCACGACGTACCCGGCGCCTTCGCGCGCGATGCCGAGCGCGGCCGAGCGTTCGTACACGCGTGCGCCGCCGTGCGAGGCGGCCGCCGCGACGCCGAGCACGTACTTGAGCGGATGGAAGTGGAACGCGTTCGGCTCGAACAGGCCGCCGTAGTAGCGTTGCGTCTTCAGCCGCTTGCGCAGCGCGTCCGTCGAAACGGGTTCCCAGTCGACGCCGAGTTCGTCCTTCATCAGCGTGCGCACGCTGTCGAGGCGGGAAGGATCGTCGAACCAGTTCGCGAGCATCACGCCCTGGTCGACGATGTCGCAGTCGATCCCGTAGCGTGCAATGCGCGCGCGGATCAGGTCGACCGCATCGACGGTGAGCCGGTACAGCCGGCGCCCTTCGTTGCGGCCGAGCGTGCGCAGCAGGTCGGCGTTGTCGAGGCTGTAACCGCCGAAGACGAAGCCGCCGTTGCGGCCCGATGCGCCGAAGCCGACCCGTTCGCTGTCGAGCACGACGACGTCATGCACGCCGCGCTCGACGAGGCCGAGCGCCGTGCACAGGCCGGCGAGGCCACCGCCGACGATGCAGACCTGCGTGTCGATCGTGCCGGTCAGTTGCGGGTAGGGCTGGCGGGTAACGGTGGCTTCGTAGAAGTTCTGCATGCGATTTCGTTGACTCGTAACGGCGGAAAAACAGGCGGCGCGCGTCGATCTTGCCTGAACGTGCGCGCCGCGTCGAATGGGGCGGTGTCGGGGCGCCGGCCGCCGTGCTCGCGTGGCGGCCGGTGCGATCCGGGTTGATCCGGGTTGATCCGGGCCGATCCGGGCCGATCCGCGCGATCAGGCGCCCGGCGTCGGGTTGGCCGGACGGGCGACGTAGCCTGCATAGCCGGCTTCAGCCTGCGGCGCGGGTTCGGGCGTCGCGTTGCGTTCGATCCAGGGAGCGATCTCCATGTCTTCGTAGCGCACGAGACGGCATTTACGCACGATCGCGTAGCCGAGCCAGATCGCGAGGAAGAACGGCAGGCCGATGTAGGTCGCGGCGACGCCGACCCAGTCGATCTTGTCGGAGAGGAACGCCTGGTAATCCTGGCCGAGCGCGATCACCGCGCACAGCGCGAACGCGAACAGCGGACCGAACGGGAACCACTTCGACCGGTACGGCAACTGGTCGAGCCGGTAGCCCTGCTTCAGGAAGCCCTTGCGGAAGCGGTAGTGGCTGACCGCGATGCCGAGCCACGTGATGAAGCCGGCCATGCCCGACGTGTTCAGCAGCCACAGGTACACGGTCTTGTCGCCGTACAGCGACGTGAGGAAGCACAAGGCGCCGACGGCCGTCGTCGCATATAGCGCGTTGCGCGGCACGCCGCCGCGCGACAGCTTCGCGAAGATCTTCGGCGCACGGCCTTCGACCGCGAGGTTGTAGAGCATCCGCGTCGACGCATACATGCCCGAGTTGCCGGCCGACAGCACGGCCGTCAGGATCACCGCGTTCATCACGCCGGCGGCGAATGCGAGGCCCGCGTGGCGGAACACGAGCGTGAACGGGCTCACGCCGATGTCGGTCACGTCGCTCTTCAGCAGGCTCGGGTCGGTGTAGGGAATCAGCACGCCGATCACGAAGATGGCCAGCACGTAGAACAGCAGGATGCGCCAGAAGATCTGGCTCACCGCGCGGGGGATCGTCGTGCGCGGGTTTTCCGATTCGCCGGCCGCGACGCCGATCATTTCGGTGCCCTGGAACGAGAAGCCCGCGATCATCGCGACGCCGAGCATCGTCGCCCAGCCGCCGGCGAACGGCGCGTCGCCGATCGTGAAGTTGCCCCAGCCCGCGCTCGGGCCGCCCTGCATGATCCCGAAGATCATCAGCAGGCCTACGCCGACGAACGCGAGCACCGTCAGCACCTTGATCAGCGCGAACCAGTATTCGGCTTCGCCGAAGCCGCGCACCGACAGCGCGTTGAGCGCGAAGATCAGCGTGAGGAACAGCGCGCTCCACCAGACGCCCGGCACGTGCGGGAACCAGTAGTTCATCACGAGCTGCCCGGCGACGAGCTCCACCGCCAATGTCACGGCCCAGCTGTACCAGTAGTTCCAGCCGAGTGCGAAGCCGAAGCCTTCGTCGACGAACTTCGCGCCGTAGGTCGCGAACGAGCCCGACACCGGCATGAACGCGGCCATTTCGCCGAGGCTCGTCATCAGGAAATAGACCATCAGGCCGATCACCATGTACGCGAGCATGGCGCCGCCGGGGCCGGCCTGCGAAATCGACGCGCCGGACGCGACGAACAGGCCCGTGCCGATCGAGCCGCCGATCGCGATCATCCGCAGATGGCGTGCCTGCAGCGCACGGTGGAGGGACGGCTTCGCGGGCGGCGAGCCGGAAGGGCGGGGCGAATCGGGGCGGGCGTCTGAATGCATGGCGGGCGCTGGGCGCTGTCTCCGGGATTGTTTTTCGGTGACGAAGCGCGACGCGTTGCCGGCCGCGGGCCGGGCAGCGGTGATGCGGTGCTGAAACGGACCGGATGAACCGGGCCGCGATGCGTGTCGCCTTCGTCTGTCGTCCGGCAGCCGTGATGGCGGCCGGCGGCGCGCCGGGTGCGGTGCACCCCGACGTCGCCACGATTGTGTGTGCCCGGTGCGCGGGCGGCAAACGATATTTCCGAATATGGTGATGCGGGAATGTCATCAACTTGCGCCGTGCCGCGATGCGTCCGATGGCCCCGCCGCGGGCTTTGGAAACGTCCCATGTCGGCGTCAATCCACGTCCGGTCGATCCGTCGAGGTATTGCGTTTTCGGAATGAAGTCGTGAGTTAATATCAATAGCGGGCCGACTTGTGGCCACCGACAATGTGTTTCATGGATCGCGCCCTGCGAGGCGGGGCCGCGCCGGACGGCGCACCGGGCCTGCCGCGCGGCGCATCCGCTTGCACAGGGCGCGCGAACGCGCTCCAATCGAATCACGCGGGCGGCGCTGCCGCCGCACCGATCAATCTGTCCCTGAAGAGGAAGTGATGCAATTCAACGACATTCTTGCCGCGCTCGACATCGATCTCGCCCAGTGGAAAGGCAATGCGCTGACCGCGCGTTCGCCGCTCGACGGCGCGACGCTCGCGACGCTGGCTGTCGACACGCCCGCCGACGCCGAGCGCAAGATCGACGCCGCGCACGACGCATTCCTCAAGTGGCGCACGGTGCCGGCGCCGGTGCGCGGCGAACTCGTGCGCGTGTTCGGCAACGTGCTGCGCGAGCACAAGGCCGAGCTTGGCCGCCTCGTCACGCTCGAAGCCGGCAAGATCACGTCGGAAGGCCTCGGCGAAGTGCAGGAAATGATCGACATCTGCGATTTCGCGGTCGGTCTGTCGCGCCAGCTTTACGGCCTCACGATCGCCTCGGAGCGCCCGGGCCACCGGATGATGGAAACGTGGCACCCGATCGGCGTGTGCGGCGTGATCTCGGCGTTCAACTTCCCGGTCGCCGTGTGGGCGTGGAACGCCGCGCTCGCATTCGTGTGCGGCGATTCGGTCGTGTGGAAGCCGTCCGAGAAGACGCCGCTGACCGCGATCGCATGCCACGTGCTGCTGCAGAAGGCGATCCGCGAATTCGAGAAGACCCACGCGGGTGTCGCGCCGGCGGAACTGAGCCAGCTGGTGCTCGGCATGCGCGATGTCGGCGAGGTGCTGACGGCATCGAAGAAGGTGCCGGTCGTGAGCGCGACGGGCAGCGTGCGGATGGGCCAGGAAGTCGCGAAGGTGCTGAGCCAGCGTCTCGCGCGCGGCATCCTCGAACTCGGCGGCAACAACGGGATGATCGTTGCACCGAGCGCCGATCTGGATCTCGTGGTGCGCGCGGTCACGTTCGCGGCGGTCGGCACGGCTGGCCAGCGCTGCACGACGCTGCGCCGCCTGATCGTGCATCGCAGCCTGGTCGAGCAGCTGCTGCCGCGTATCGAGAAGGCCTACGCATCGGTGAAGGTCGGCAACCCGCTTGAAGAAGGCACGCTGGTCGGTCCGCTGGTCGATCGCGCGTCGTTCGATGCGATGCAGAAGGCGCTGGGCGATGCACGCGAGCAGGGCGGCGAAGTGAAGGGCGGCGAGCGCGTCGATGTCGGTCACGCGGATGCGTACTACGTGCGTCCGGCCATCGTGCGGATGCCGAAGCAATCGGCGGTGGTCGAGCGCGAAACGTTCGCACCGATCCTGTACGTGATGGTCTACGACAACTTCGACGACGCGATCGAACTGCACAACGCGGTGCCGCAAGGCCTGTCGTCGGCGATCTTCACGAACGACATGCGCGAGGCCGAGCAGTTCATGTCGGCAGCGGGCAGCGACTGCGGTATCGTCAACGTGAACATCGGCACGAGCGGCGCGGAGATCGGCGGCGCGTTCGGTGGCGAGAAGGAAACGGGCGGCGGCCGCGAGTCGGGTTCGGATGCATGGAAGGCCTACATGCGCCGCGCGACGAACACGATCAACTACAGCCGTCAGCTGCCGCTGGCGCAGGGCGTGAAGTTCGACGTTTGATGCGGGGCGCCCGGATGGGCGCTGCGCAGGCGTAGAAAGGGCCGGCTGCCGCGTTGCGGTGCCGGCCCTTCGTTCATCTGCGCGACGGCAAGCGCGCGAGCCGCGTCATGCGTCTCCCGCCGCCGGCATGTTCTGCACGACCAGCATCTGCGGGCTCGACAGCGTGATTTCCGCCGCGCGCAACTGTTTCAGGATCTCGAACAGCAGGTCGCTCTTCGTCGAACCGGCGATCCGCGGGCTCGACACGTAGCCGGTCACGCTCAGCGTGATGCCGTCCGGCGTGAGCTGGCTGAACGTGACCGACGGCGCCGGCTTCTCGAGAATCGCCGCATGCGAGCGATAGGCTTCGAGCAGCAGGTCGCGCACCTGCTCGGGATCGGTGTTCAGCGGGAACGTCAGCACCAGCGTCGCGACGCCCTGCGTGCTGTTGCCCATCGTCACGTTGCGCAGGTTCTGCGAGATCAGTTGCGAGTTCGGCACGATCACGGTCGAGCGGTCGCTGAGCTGGATCTCGGTCGCGCGCACGTTGATGCGGCGGATGTCGCCTTCGACGCCCGCGATGCTGATCATGTCGCCCACCTTCACCGGGCGCTCGGTCAACAGGATCAGCCCCGACACGAAGTTCTTCACGATCTCCTGCAGGCCGAAACCGATACCCACCGACAACGCACTGACGATCCACGCGAGGTTGTTCCACCGGACGCCGAGCAGCCCGAGCGTCATCAGCACGAGCAGCACGTAGCCGACGTTGGTGAACAGCGTGATCAGCGACACGCGCATCCCGGTATCCATGCCGAGCGCGGGCATGAACTCGTTGTCGAGCCAGCGGCGCAGCGAGCGCAGCAGGTAGAAGCCGATCGCGAACCCGATCACGGCGTTCATGATCCGGTCGGGCATGATGTTCAGGCTCTGCAGCCGCTGGCTGCCGATCATCGCGACCGCGCTGTCGAGCAGGTCGCCCGGCGTCGTGCCGAAGCCGCCCGTCAGCAGCGCGATGGCCGCGATCAGCATCAGCAGGCTCGTGCCGAAGCCGGACAGGACCGTGCGGGCCTGGTCGAGGTGACGATCCTCGAGTGCGAACAGGTGCTTGATCTGCTGGCCCGTCGTCAGGCTCGACGAGAACAGGCTTTCGCTCGCGTCGCGCGTCAACTGGATCAGGATGTAGGTGGCGCCCAGCACGATCTCGAACCACACGAGCTCGTAGGTAATGAAGCGCGCGACCGTGATGTAGCCGATCAGGAGTGCGATCAGGGTCGCGACGATGGCCAGCGTGACGGCGGCATGGATCAGCCCGGCGAGCGTCGAGCGATGCTCGGGCGCTTCGCCGGCGGCCGCGAGCGCGCTGCGCGCGCGGTTCGAGCGCAGCAGCGACGCACCGACCGTCACCGCGACGACGAGCGACACGATCCCACGGCCGAACAGCGTGACCGACAGGCTGGTGTCGACGATCCGGTTGATCGATTCGAGCGTGCCGGACACCAGCAGCAGCGCGGCCAGGATGCCGGGGAACGGCTTCATCGCGAGCGCGACGGGATCGGCGAGCGCGGGCAGGCGCCACGACGGATGCTTCGTGCAGAGCAGCGCACGGCCGAGCCCGGCGATCAGGGCACAGGTTGTGGCGAGCTTCGCGAACTGGTCCCACAGATCGTTCAGCGCCGGCGTGAGGTCGTAATGGCGCGCGACAGCGAGGTAAAAGATCTGGACGGCGATGGCGGTTGCCAGCAGCGTCGACAGCGTGGTCGACAACGCCAGAGCGCTGCGGCGCAAACGGGTGGCCGGCAGGCGGTTCACGCAGAACCACGCGAGCCCGCGCTCGATGAGCCGGCGGCCGCCCATCCATGCCGCGAACGCGGCGACCAGCAGCAGCACCGTGATCGCTTTTTGTCCGGGCACCCACGACGAGCGCAGCATGTCGAGCATTTCTTCGTCGAAATCCCCGAGCCGCTGGGTGTCGTCCGGCGAAAGATGGAACAGCGGCAGCCAGAACTGCGCGCTGAAAATGCCGCCCGAACGGAACGCGAGCTGGTTCTTCAGCAGGCCGCGATGCAGCTTCGCGAACTGCTCGTTCAGGTTCGTGAGGCTGGCCTTCTGGTCGGCGGCCTGCTTCAGCGCTGCATCGAGCTGCGTCTTGCGCGCGTTGAGCGTGGCCCGTTGCTTCGCGACGGCCGGCGTTTCCGGCGCGGCGCCTTCCGCAGGGGCGGGGCCGAGCACGTCGAGCTGCCCCTGGATCTGCGCACGCTGCGGCACGAGATCGCTCTGCAGCTTCTCGACATCGGTGCTCAGCTCCTGCGTCGAGTCGCTGAGCCCGTCCAGCTCCTTGCTGTTGGACGCGGTCGAGGTCTGCTGCTTGATGCGGTCCAGTTCGGCCTGCATCTGCTTGAGTTGCGCGACGGCGTCGTTCAGCGAGATGGCCGGGACGGGCGCGCCGACGCCGCTCGCGTTCGGGGCCGAGGCGGCCGCCGGAAATGCCGACGCGGTCGCGATCGCCGCAAACTGCAGCAGCGCGATCAGGGCGATCCGGCGAGCGTAGGTGGATAGTCGTTGTATGGACATGGAATTCTTACGATTTGCCGACAATTCAGGTCGCCGAAAGGCGCCCGGAAGCCGGTGGTTGGCCCGGTAGCATGTTACCGGGGTGTGGGGACGAGCGATGTCCGAATCTGCGGGGGCGGAATTGGGGCGCGGTGAGGGGGTGACGGGCCACGTCCGGCGGCTTGTGCCCCGGTTTACCGGGCTTGCGTTGATCGTGCCACGCAGGAAAGGTCGCGGTTCATGGTGCCCGGTGACGCTGATCGGCCAGATAGATGGTTACCGAATTTACATAACATTCGGGGCAAGGCCTGCCAACAAATAGGGTGCAATGGCCCGTTTCGGGTGTGGGCCCGAGAGCCGTCACCTTTCATTTTCCGGTCGTCCATTCGTCGGTACAATGCCGCGGGTCGCTGGCACGACGTCCACGAGATGAACCGGGGACGGCTGCCGCGGGCCGAAAAAACGAACAACGAGAAGAATCCTGAGAGCATGGCAGATCAAAAACTCCCGCCGGGCGCGGAATATGAGCAGGCCACCCCGTGGCTGACCGATGTGCATCCGGACGATGTCGTGGCGTCCGGCGAAGGCTTCAACGCGTGGCTGATCCGCGTGACGGACGGCTACGTGAACGTCGACCGGCTGGCGACGGTGGCCAGCATGATTCCGGTCCTCAACAACCTCATGGCGCTGGCCGACGCGCTGACCGACATCGTCTCGATCATCCGCAAGCGCGGCGGTGAACTGCTCGACTATCTCGGGCTGGCGATCAACCTGATCGGCGTGATTCCGTTTCCGCCGGTACTGGCGCCGATGCGCCTTACGGCACGGCCGCTGCTGGCGCTGATCCGTAACCAGCTACTGATTCACAAGCGCGACATCGGGGCCGCGGTCGTGTCGATCGTCGTCACGCACGTGCAGGCGTCGTTTTCGACCGAGGTCGAGGACTTCCTGACGAAACTGCAGGCCGTGGTCAACGACCTGATCGACCACTGCGCGGCGAAAGCGCAGGAGATCTTCACGGGTCTGGCCGACGGCATCGACGCGGTGGTGGCGGGCAAGCTGTTCGATCCGACGAAGAACGAACGGGAAGCCGCCGAATACCGGCAGTTGATGAAGAAGAGCGGATGGCTCAGCACGGACCAGGTAAAGGGGGCGTGGGGTTATCTGTCCGAGTCCCTGGTGGCGAAGGGCAAGCGCAACGCCAACTCCGCCGGCAGCACGGCGGCCGGGCTTGTTCCCGAGAAGTACGTCGCGCCGATTCGCTCGATTGCGGCGTCGTTGCGCACGTTGGCGCCGGTGGTGGTCGCCAAGATCAACGAACTGAAGGGCAGCGACGAAGGCAAGCTGATGTGGCTGCTTCTGAAGCTGATCAATGCATTGCGGCACAAGCGTGAAGCGATGCGGACCGCATCGATCAAGTCGCAGGGCACGACGGAAGCAGAGGCCCGGCGGCCGCAGGTACCGATTGCAGCGGCGAAGAAGGAGGCCAAGGCGAAGGGCTCTGGCGTCAACCATTGCGAAGAGTGCGGTAAGGGCGTATCGATCGGTTCGATCAGCTATTCGTTCGGCGACGAGACGTTTTCCCATGCCGATTTTGAATTGCCGGGTGCGATGCCTGTCGTGTGGATGCGGGTCTATCGGTCCCGGCTGGCCGGATACGACGACGGCGAACTGGGCGCGCGCTGGCTGTCGCCGTACATGACGCGGATCGATGTTCGGGGCGGTAAGTGGATCTACAGCGACTCAACCGGCCGCAACATCGAATATCCGGCGCTCGCGGCAGGTGCTGTTCACGACGATCGCGTGGAAGGCGTCACGCTGAGCCGGCTCGACGACACGTGGGTGACTGTCGCGTACGGTCACGATTTGCTTCATGTCTACGAGAAGCGCGGCGATTCGTTCCGCCTCGCATTGCAGAAGGACCGCGCGGGAAATACGATCGCGCTCGATTACGACGACGCGAATCGCCTGGCGCGGCTCGTCAGCTCGGCCGGGCATACGCTCGCGTTTCGTCACGACAGTCACGGGCGTATCGCAACGATCGAGCAGATCGTCGACGCGAACACCCGCAGGACACTCGCGCAGTACCAATACGACGAGAACGGCGACCTGGTTCGGGCAACTGATCGTTACGGCAACGCACGCCAGTATGCATACCATCGCCACCTGATTACCCGCTACACGGATCGCACGGGCCGCGGCATGAACCTCGAGTGGGACGGGGCCGAGCGCGACGACAATACGAACGCACAGTGCGTGCGTGAATATGCCGATGACGGTAGTCACGACATTCGCCTGATGTGGCATCCGAACATCCGGTTGACGTATGTGACCGATGCGCTGGGCAACGTCACGCGGTACTACTACAACATCCGCGGGTACATGTACCGGATCGCGTATCCGGATGGCACCGAGGAGTGGATGCGGCGCGACCAGGACAACAACCTGGTGATGCACGTTCATCGCGACGGCGGCATCGAGGAGATGGACTACGACGCGCGCGGGAACATGACGAAGCACTATCGCGTCGACGGGGCGGTTGTCGCGATGGAGTACGACGACAAGGATCAGCTCGTTCGGCTCAAGGATCCCGAAGGGTACGTGTGGGAGCGTTCGTATGACGACGCGGGCAATCTCGTGGGGCAGAAGGATCCGCTCGGGCGTGAGACGAAGTACGCGTACAACGCGGCAGGGATGCCGATCAAGACGATCGATGCCAAGGGCGGTGCGACTTCGCTCGTCTATGACGACGCCGGGCAATTGCTGCAGTACACCGACTGCTCGGGCAAGGTGACGAAGTGGAAGTACGACGGCGACGGGAGACTCGCGCAGTCGATCGACGCCGCGGGCAATGCCACGGCCTACCAGTATGGCAAGAATGGCGGGTTGAGCGAGATATCGTCGGCGGCAGGTACTGTTCGATTCACGCATGATGCGGAAGGCCGGTTGCTGTCCCAAACCGATCCGATGGAGCGCGTCACGCGTTTTTCGTACGACGTGGCGGGGCGTGTGGCAAGCCGCGTCGATGCGCTCGGCTATACGCTTTCATATCGCTATGATCGTCTCGGTCGCTTGACTGCATTGACCGATGCGAATCGCGCGACCTATCAGTTCCACTACGATCCTGCGGGGCGCTTGCTGGAAGAGATCGGTTTCGACGGCAAGCGGACGACGTACGGATACGCCGAAGGCACGCTGCAGCCGGTGAAGATCGATGAGGCCGGGCAGGTGACGGAACTCGAGTTCGATCAGGCCGGCCGCATTACGCGCCGGATCTCGGGTGCCAGCGAGGAGCGGTTCGCGTACGACGCGAGCGGTCGGCTCATCGAGGCGCGCAACAGTCATAGCCGGATGCAGGTGTTCTTCGATCCGGTCGGTAATCCGGTTCGCGAGCATCACGCTTACCGGTTGTTCGGCGAATCGCGCAGCTACGTTTGGCATCACGAATACGATGAAATCGGCACGCGGATCAAGACGGTTCGACCCGATGGGCATGTGCTGGACTGGCTGACCTATGGCTCTGGTCACGTACACGGGCTCGTGCTCGATGGCGAGGAGCGAATCCAGTTCGAGCGTGACGATCTGCACCGCGAAACGGGGCGGACGCTGTCGAGCAAGCTGGCGCAGCAGACGCAATACGATCCGGCCGGCCGGATTGCACGGCAGGCGGTTCGGCGATCGAATGCGCCGGCTGCGCTGGCCGAGCGCCGGTATCGGTACGATGCCGTTGGACAACTCGAGCATATCGAGGACAGCCGCAAGGGGCTGATCAGTTATCGCTATGACCCGATCGGCCGCCTCATTGCGGCGATCGGGCCGCTCGGCGCGGAGCATTTTGCGTTCGACCCGGCGAGCAACATCCTTGATCCAGGCAGTCCCAAGCACGCGCGCACGCCGGGGCTGGCGAAAGCGAGCCCGGTGGTGCCGGACAGCGTGGACAGCACGTTGCCGCCCGAAGTGCCGAAGGTGCTCGGCAATCTGTTGAAGGAATACGCTGGCACGCACTTCGAATACGATGCGCGCGGGAATTTGATCGGGAAGCGTTCGCCGTCGGGTAGGCAGGAGTACGAGTGGGACGGATTCAACCGGTTGAGAATCGCGCGTGTCGAGGAATCTGAGCGGCAGCATGAAGCGCGGTATTTCTACGATCCGTTTGGACGCCGGATTGGCAAGGATGTCGATGGTGTGCGGACGGTGTTCGGCTGGGATGGCGATCAGCTTGCTTATGAAAGCAGCGAGGGCGGCGCGACGCAGTATGTGTACGAGCCGGAATCGTTCGTCCCGCTTGCCCAATATGTGACGGCGCAGCCGGTTGCGGGGATTCAGACGCCGGTGTGGCGGGAAGGCGAGCCATATGTGCCGGAGAATGATCCGCTGCAACGTGTGCCGGAACGGCAGTCGGGCGCGCATTTGTTTTACTACCACTGTGATCAGATCGGTACGCCGTTGCTGATGACGGACGAGGCCGGCGAGGTAGTGTGGGAGGCGGCGTATCGGGCCTGGGGCGAAGCGCGGGAGGTTATCGCGCGGGTGTCGCAGCGGGCAGGTATCGTGGCGAGGAACCCGATTCGGTTTCAGGGGCAGCAGGAGGATGCGGAGACGGGGCTGAGGTATAACCGGAATCGGTACTATGATCCGAGTAGCGGGCGATTCGTATCCAAAGACCCGATCGGACTCGCTGGTGGCATCAACGTCTATCAATACGCACCGAGCCCTGTCCAGTTCGTTGATCCGTTCGGCCTTGCAGCAAAGAACCAAATTGGCACCTATGGAAGCTTAAATGGAGGCGATAATGTAGGTGATGGCCTCGAAGTTCATGAGCTCGTTCGCCACGAGGCGTTGGTGAGAATGGGGTGTGCCAACAAGCGACGCAGAAACAAGGATAATCCGTCGATTGCAGTTGAGCCAAATACTCATGACTCAATTCACTCAAATGAGAATGCTCTGGCGAGAATGCATTTGGGGCTTGGTACAAATGAATTTGATTTTGATCCAAAAACGGGCCGGCCATCGAAGAGACAGATGGATGTTTGGCAGGGGGCAATTCGAAAATCTGGTGTTTCTGCCGCCGATGCAAAGAAGCTTCGCAAGAAGGCAATGGCTTATCTGAGGACGCTCGATTGCTGTTGTGATAAATGATTTGAGGAGGTGAAAGTGTATAAGGAACTGGTTTTTTCCCCCTTGAGGCCGACCAAAGGTGATGCATACGTCGGTGGAGGAGCTTATCTTCCGGCCGAAATTCAATGGCCCGTATCTGGTAACGGCGAACCTTTAACTCATCTGATGAGCCTTCCCGGGTGGTGGTTCAATGAAAACCTTAAAGGCGATAATTTCTGGATTTCCATATTTATTCCGTACGTAAGAGATCAGGTTGGGCATTATCGGCAGCTTCGTGAAAGGGATGGACGCTCTGAGGCGGTTGTTGTCGGGTACCTAGCGAGTGAATCCCTCCGAAATGAAGGCGCAAGTGAGATCAACGAAGTTGGTGGGGTCGCAATTTCACTGAGCAGTGATGCTGACGATTCTGAGAATCTTGCCTCGAAAATTGACGGAGTAGATGCATGGTTGCAGCGCTCAATTGCAGTGCCATGCATGCATAGAAGAATGTCGATATACGGTGGTGACCTTGATTTGGCGCTGCCGAATTATAAGGGCATACTTTCAGATGGAATGGGATATCTGTTTGTTGATAGTGCTGAGCTTGAGAGGAAGAACGCAGAGTTAGGTAAATTTTTTCTTCAACTTGGCTAGATTTCATGTAAATCGGTAAAGGCGCGAGGGATCGGTGCGATGAAGGTGGTAGCCGACAAGGCGGGGGCACATGAAGCATACGTTTCCCCTCGCGTTTGACTAGATAAAGAAGGCATCAGCGAGATGCCGAGCACTTCGGGATCCGTCCACACCCAAATCTCGGGTATGCAGCGGGCATTCCAAAATCAAAACGGCTTCAATACGGATGTACGGACAGAGTTTAACGAGGCTGCTCGGCAGATGAGGGCAGCGGGTGTCCCAGAAGCCGTCGTGCGACGAGCGATACGGTAGAATTACAAATATTTCGACTGTTTGGGAGATTTCAATGCTAAATAAAGCGTATCTTGGCCAACACTTCGAACTCAGAATCCCGGCGACCCTTAGCCAGATTAATGTTGCAGAGGCGAAGGCTGGGTTGTCTTTTCCTAAAGAATACGTTGAATTTCTTTCGATTACTAACGGTCTAAATTCAGCGGGTTGCTTGGCTCTTCATGAAATAGAAATTTTGCCTGAGAGAAATGTCGAATATGAAGTCCAGAAGTATCTTCCTGGATATTTTATGATCGGGGATGATAGCGGTGGCCAAGCAATTCTGATTAACTCTGCCGGAGAAGTATTTGAAGTGGGGATGGGGGTAATGAACCCGAATTTTTTGGAGAGATCGGCTGACTCGCTGACCGATCTGTTGGTGAATCTCAAAGGCTTGACGCTTGGGGAGAGGTGAATCCAAGGTCGCGCCACTCGGAGCCGTTGATCAAAAGTCCGGTGGCTTGATGTTGTTTGTGCGCACGGACCCAATGTCAATGTGAGAAGCAAGACGGCCAGATGAGGCCGGTGGTACAAAAGGGGCGCGAGTACTTCTGCTGATGCTTGCGATTAGCGATAGTTGGGTTTGCCGGGCGAGGAACTGTCTGCCGTGAAGTATTACGTTCTGTCTCAAAGAGCAGACCCGGGATGCCCGATCGGCATGCTGAATGGCGCGCTGTACGACAAGTACCATCAGGACGCCACGAGTGTAGACGTCGGGCACTTCCCCTGGTATGCAAACCCGTCGCGGGGGAAGGCGCACGAAAAATTTCCGGATGGCGTCGTCTTCATCACCAAAGACGACCGGTACGATTTTGATGTCCGCGCAGACTTGGGTTTTCATTACCTGATGAGCGAAAGATTTGGTGCTGTCGTTTCTGAACTGAACGTCCCGATGGTGGACGTCGCACCGGTCAAGATTTTGTCTTTGGAAGGAACGCCCGCATCGGGAGACGGCTATTGTGTTGCGATCTTCCCGAGCTTTCGACCTGAAGAGGTGGACGGCGGCGAATCGAAGTTTGTAGACGGGAAATTTGGCGGAATCGCAAGAATAAGGAAACTGGTTGTATCCGACGATTTCGCATGCCCTATCTTCAAGCTGATCGGCATGGAAGGGAGCAGCAACGCGCTGATCTGCTCCGAGGAATTTCGCCACGAAGCCATCAGGCGTGGCATCAAGGGAGTCGAATTTCTGGATGCAGAGAGCGTCGATTGGCCGGCGGTGAAGCCCGTATGACGTTGTGCTCCGATCGCCAGTGACGGTGGAACTGGCTTGATCAAGGCTGCTCCTATGCGTTGCGGCGCGCGACCGCGCGTCAGATGACTGATGTGTTCCGCCGCTCGCCTCGCTAAAATGCGCGAAGCCGCTCGCCAACGCCCCTCTGGTAGCGCCAAGACAATCAAGAATCCGGAGACTTGCCACCATGGCATCCACCCAGCCCGACCCGCTCGCCGCAGCGGGCGCCACCCGCGTCGCGGCGATCGACCCCGGCTCCATCTCGGCCCGCCTCGACCGCCTGCCGCCCACCCGCACCGTCTGGAAACTCGTCGTCCTGCTGAGCCTCGGCTTCTTCTTCGAGCTCTACGACCTGCTCTATAGCGGCTACGTCGCGCCCGGCCTCGTGAAAAGCGGAATCCTGTCGGCAACGACGCACGGCCTGTTCGGCACCACGGGCGTCGCGAGCTTCATCGCCGCACTGTTCTCCGGGCTTTTCATCGGCACGATCGCGTGCGGCTTCCTCGCCGACCGCTTCGGCCGCCGCGCGATCTTCACCTGGTCACTGCTGTGGTACACGGCCGCCAACGTCGTGATGGCGTTCCAGGACACCGCCGCCGGGCTGAACTTCTGGCGCTTCGTCGTCGGTCTCGGCCTCGGCGTCGAGATGGTGACGATCGGCACGTACATCTCCGAGCTCGTCCCGAAGCAGATCCGCGGTCGCGCATTCGCGTGCGAGCAGGCGGTCGGGTTCGTCGCGGTGCCGGTGGTCGCGTTCCTCGCGTACCTGCTCGTGCCGCACGCCCCGTTCGGCCTCGACGGCTGGCGCTGGGTCGTGCTGATCGGCGCGCACGGCGCGCTGTTCGTGTGGTGGATTCGCCGCGAACTGCCGGAAAGCCCGCGCTGGCTCGCGCAGCAGGGCCGGGTCGAAGAAGCCGATCGCATCATGCGTGCGCTCGAGGCGAAGGTCGAAGCCGAATACGGCCGGCCGCTGCCGCCGCCCGCGCCTGCCGAGCCCGTGCCGCCGCGCGGCAGCTTCCGCGACATGTGGGTACAGCCGTATCGCAGCCGCACGATCATGATGACGATCTTCAACGTGTTCCAGACGGTCGGCTTCTACGGCTTCGCGAACTGGGTGCCGACGCTGCTGATCAAGCAGGGCATCACGATCACGTCGAGCCTGATGTATTCGAGCGTGATCGCGCTCGCCGCGCCGATCGGCCCGCTGATCGGCCTCGTGATCGCCGACCGCTTCGAGCGCAAGTCGGTGATCGTCGCGATGGCGGCGGCGATCGTCGTCTGCGGGCTGCTGTTCAGCCAGACGACGGTGGGCGCATTCCTGATCGTGCTCGGCATCGGCCTCACGCTCGCCAGCAACATCATGTCGTACAGCTTCCACGCGTATCAGGCCGAGCTGTTCCCGACGTCGATCCGCGCACGGGCCGTCGGTTTCGTCTATTCGTGGAGCCGCTTCTCGGCGATCTTCTCGTCGTTCGTGATCGCGGCCGTGCTGAAGGGCTTCGGCACCTTCGGCGTGTTCGCGTTCATCGCGGGCGCGATGGTGATCGTGATGGCTGCGATCGGGTTCATGGGGCCGCGCACGAAAGGCATCGCGCTCGAAACCATCTCGAAGTAACCGGTGGTTGCGCACGCATGCCGCACGATTCGTGCGGCGTGCGTGCGATGCGATGGCGATTGCATCGCGCGCAGGGTGTGTACCGCGTATCGGGAATGATCTGGCATACGAATCGATTTGAAGATCCTGTCGTGCGTTGGCGAAACACACCGCTTCCTGTATCGATCTCGAACGCCCAATGAGCGAGACTGCCACGTAACGAAAAAGCGAGCGGCAACGAGTTGAAACAAAGCGTGACGAAGCGAAAAACCGCGACGTTCGCGCCTGCCGATTCTTACCGAAACGCGTAAAATGAAGGGCCTGACGACTCATTAGCCGCCATCGGACCGACCGCGTTGCAACAGCGAACGGCTCCGCCGCGAAGAGGCGTCGGCGCCGGGCGCACACGATGCGCCGGACGTGTCGATGGCTCGCGCGGAAGATGCGCCGCCCGCAACTGCAGCATGCGGCGGACGGATCGGCCGACGGCTTCGAACGTATGATGCCTTTCAGCTTCACGCGGCGATTTGCGAAGCCGCGTTGTCTTGCCCGTGTCGCCGCTGCGTGTATTGGGATCGCTGCGGCACTGCCGATCTCCGTGTTCGTCGAGCGGTCTGCCTTTGCGGCGTCCGACGCATCGTCGCCCGTCGCTACGTCATCCTCATCAGTCGAGTCGCCCGCGTCGGCAGCTTCTCGGGCGCATCCCGCTTCGGCGGCGCATGCATCGTCGGGTGCGTCGGCGGCCAAGCCCGCGCCTGCCGCATCACACGCGCATCCCGTGGAGCCTGCCAGCCCAGCGTCGGGCGCATCGAGTGCTTCGGGCGCATCCGCAGCATCCGCAGCATCCGCCGCGGCACCTGCATCGGCCGCTTCTGCCGCGCCCGCCAGCGAAGCCGAGGCCCCCGCACCGACACCGCCGCGCCAGCATCCGCCCCTGTCGGCCGAAGAGGCAAAAAATGCGACGGCGCACGCGATCGACATGCGCAAGCGCTTCACGCAGGAAGTCACGCGGCGCCTGAACGTGCCGGCAAGCGAGCAGCGCGCGTACGGCGAGCGGCTCCAGAAGGCGCTCGCCGACGCGGACCTCGGCGACCTCGCCGGCGAATACATCGCGATGGTCGACCGCGCGCCGAACGTCCAGGCGCTGTTCATCTACTTCCGCGCGACGCCGGCCAACGCATGGATGATGATCGGCGCATCGCCGGTCGGCACCGGGCTGCCGGGCAAGTACGACCATTTCCTGACGCCGCTCGGCGTGTTCCATCACTCGCCGGACAACATGGATTTCCGCGCGGAAGGCACGACGAACGAGAACGGCATTCGCGGCTATGGGCACCGCGACATGCGCATCTACGACTTCGGCTGGGTGGACGGCGAGCGTGGGTGGGGCAAGGGTGGCATGTCGCCGATGCGCTTCCAGATGCATGCGACCGACCCCGATCGCCTCGAAGCGCTGCTGGGCATCCGGCACTCGAAAGGGTGCGTGCGCATTCCCGCATCGCTGAACACGTTCTTCGACCAGCACGGCCTGCTCGACGACGACTACCAGGCGCGCGTCGAGGCCGGCAAGTCGCTGTGGGTGCTGCGCCGCGATCGCGACATCACGCCGATCGCGGGCCGCTACCTGGTCGTGATCGACAGCGCACGCAAGACGCGGCCGGCGTGGTCGCCGTTGCCGGGGCGCAAGGCGTGGTCGAAGCTGCCGAAGGGCGGCGACACGGCGGACTGACAACCGACGAGGCGAGCACGGGAGCGATCCGGATGAGAATAAATCCGTTTTATTGAACCATAATAAAAGCAAACTTTTGTTATCCGATTCGGGTTCGTATAGTCGAGGCCAGTTTCGCGGAACCCTGCCGCGCCTGGACCACCACCGATCACACGACCCGATGAAAACTCTCTACAAGCTCGCCCCGCTCGCGATGCTCGGCGCCTTCGCGACGCATGCCTGTGCGCAAAGCAGCATCACGCTGTACGGTCTGATCTCGGCCGGTGTCGGGTTCGCGACCAACCAGGGCGGCAAGAACGCCTGGCAGGCGCTGTCCGGCACGAACCAGAACCCGCGCTGGGGGCTGAAGGGCAAGGAGGATCTCGGGCAGGGGCTGTCCGCGGTCTTCCAGCTGGAGAACGGCTTCAACGTGATGACGGGCACGGCCGCGCAGAACGGCCGCGAGTTCGGGCGGATGGCCTACGTCGGCCTGGCCGACCGCACCTACGGCTCGCTGACGTTCGGCCGCCAGTACGACGCGATCCACGACTACATCGGGCCGGTGATCATCGCGAGCAACGGCGTGAACATCGGCGACAACGACAACGGCTACAACGACATCCGCGTGCAGAACTCGGTGAAGTACGTGAGCCCCGTCTACTACGGCCTGAAACTCACCGCGCTGTACGGCTTCAGCAACGCGACCGGCTTCGCGAACAACAGCGCATACAGCTTCGGGCTCGGCTACGAGCAGGGCCCGCTGCGCTGGAGCGTGGTCTATGCGCAGTACAACCATCCGTACAGCGCGACGAACCAGGACGGCGCGATCGCGAACGACTATGCGTCGCCGCTGCTGATCTTCAGCAAGAGTGCGATGTCGCCGGCGGCTTACGCGAGCCGGCAGCGGATCGCGGGCACGGGCGGCTTCTACACGATCGGCCGCGCGCAGTTCGCGGCGATGTTTACCGACGTGCGCTACGATTACCTCGACAATTCGCACCTGCACCTGCAGAACCTCGGCGTGAACGTCGTCTACACGATGACGCCGCAGCTCTTCCTCGGCGCCGCGTATGCGTTCACGAACGGCAAGTACGACGTGATCGACAAGCGGCCGAAATGGCACCAGGTGAACCTGCAGGCCGATTACTTCCTGTCGAAACGCACCGACGTCGCGCTGACGGTGATCGCGCAGCAGGCGGCCGGCGACGCGGACCATGCGCAGATCTTCGCGTACGCGCGCTCGACCGGCACGCGCCAGATGATGGCGACGCTCGGCGTCCGGCATGTTTTCTGAGCGCCTGACCATGACCCATCCGATCGCATCCCGCCGCACCTTCCTGAAACTGTCCGCCGCGCTGGCCGGCACCGCGCTGCTGCCCGAAACGGGCGCGTTCGCGGCCGGCGGCGAGGCCGCCCGCCGCACGGTGATCATCGATACCGACCCGGGGCAGGACGACGCCATCGCGATCCTGTTCGCGCTGGGTGCGCAGGACCGGCTCGACGTGCGCGCGTTGACCGCCGTCGCGGGCAACGTGCCGCTCGACCTGACCGAACGCAATGCGCGGATCATCCGCGACTGGGCCGGCCGCACGAAGACGCTGCCCGTCTACGCCGGCTGCCCGCGTCCGCTCGTGCGCGACCTCGTGACGGCCGCGAACGTGCACGGCAAGACGGGGCTCGAAGGCGTCGAACTGCACGAGCCGCGCGCACCGCTTGCCGCCGGTCACGCGGTGTCGTATCTCGTCGATACGCTGAGCCGCGCGGCACCGGGTAGCGTGACGCTGTGCGCGCTCGGCCCGTTGACGAACATCGCGACCGCGTTGGTCGAAGCGCCGCAGATTCGCGGCGCGCTGCGCGAAATCGTGCTGATGGGCGGCGCGTTCTTCGAGCGCGGCAACATCACGCCGGCCGCCGAATTCAACATCTACGTCGATCCGCAGGCGGCCGAAGTCGTATTCGGCAGCGGCGTGCCGATCGTCGTGCTGCCGCGCGATGTCGCGGTGAAAGCGCCGATCACGCCGGCACGCGTCGCGCCGTTCCGCGCGCTCGGCAACCGCTGCGGCGCGATCGTCGCGGACATCATGGATGCCGAACTCGCGTACAACAAGAAGCGGCGCGGCGTCGAAGACGCGCCGATGTACGACCCGACCGCGGTCGGCTATCTCGTCGATCCGACGCTGTTCGGCGGGCGCAAGGTGAACGTGATGGTCGAGACGACCGGGCAGTGGACGCTTGGCGAAACCATCGTCGACTGGAACGGGCGCAGCGGCCGCACGGCGAACGCGACGTGGATCAACGAGGTCGATGCGGACCGCTTCTACGCAGCGCTCGTCGAGCGCATCGCGAAGCTGCCCTGAAGGCGGGCAGTCACGCGGCGAACCATGAACGGTGAACGTGGACGCAATCAGATGTGCTTTGCAATCCACTCGCGGCACGCGCGCACGTGCGGGCCGCGATCGTCGCCGGCGAGCGAGATCAGCGAGATCGCGCGCGTGACGCGCGGCTTGTCGACGCGCAGCGCGACGAGTTCGGGATCGTGCAGATGCATCGTGTAGAGGCTCGGCAGCACGGCGGTCGCGAGGCCGTTGCGCGCAAGCGCGTAGAGCGGCTCGGTGTATTCCATCCGGTACGTGACGTTCAGGCGCAGCTTCTCGGCGCCGCCGGTGCGATGCAGCGATTCGCTGACGCTGCCGCGCACGAACACCGCGAGTTCACGATCGACGAGCTTGGCCCACGTGACGCTCTTCGCACGGGCAAGCGGATCGTCGTGCCGCACGACGATCACGATCTCGTCCTCGAAGAGCTGCTGGTAGCGCAGCGTGCCGTCGTCGCCGTCCGGTTCGCGCACGCCGATGCCGAGATCCGCGACGCTGTTGCGCACGGCTTCGACGAGCGCGCTGTTCGGCAGGTCGGTGAGGGTGAAGCGCAGCGTCGGATGCGCGTCGCGCAGTGCGTTGAGCGCGGGCAGCAGGCGGCCCGCGACCGACGGGATGAACGCGATGCGCACGGTCTGGATACGTTCGCCGATGAGCCGCGTCATGTCGTCGAAGGTGCCGCGCGCCTGGTTGAGCAGGCGTTCGGCGAGCGGCAGCACGGCTTCGCCGGCAGAGGTGAGGGTGAGCCGGTGCGCGGAACGCGCGAACAGGCGCCCGCCGAGCAGGAACTCGATCTGTCGGATCGACGCGGTGAGCGCGGGCTGCGTGAGCGACAGCGCCTGCGCGGCCTGCGTGAAGCTGCGTGCGTGAGCGAGCACGACGAAGTGCTGGACCTGCCGCAGCGTGAGCGCGGGCAGCAGCGACGAGCGGTCGGACGACATCGGGCAATAACGGTGGGGATGCGGTACGCGGCAGTATAAGACCGCGCTGCGTGAATCGACACAGGACAATATTCGGAATCACAGGAGAACCACCATGTCAGCGACTGACACGATGCCGGCGCGAGCGCCGGCCAACTGGCTCGAACGCCGCTTCGCGCTCGCCGCGCGCGGCACGAGCGTGCGCACCGAGACGATCGCGGGCGTCACGTCGTTTCTCGCAGCCGCGTACCTGCTCGTCGTGATCCCGTCGCTGCTGGCGACGGGCGGCATGGAGCGCGGCGCGGCGACGACCGCGACGATCATCGTGTTCGTGCTGTTCACTACGCTGATGGGGCTCTACGCGAACCTGCCGTTCCTCGTCGGCCCCGGCATCGGCGGCTCCGTGATCATCGGCGTGACGCTCGCGACGACCGAGCACGTCGGCTGGCAGACGGGCCTCGGCATCGCCTGCGTATCGGGCGTGCTGTTCTTCCTGCTGACGATCCTCGGCGCGCGCGGCGTGGTGGTGCGGCTGATACCGGTGCAGATCAAGCTCGGGCTCGGCGCGTCGATCGGGCTGTTCGTCACGATGCTCGGGCTGCGCAATGCGGGAATGGTCGTCGCGAACGCGAAGACCAACGCGTTCGCGCTCGGCGATTTCTCGCGGCCGGGCGCGCTCGTCGCGCTGATCGGCCTCGCGGTCGCGATCGTGCTGCAGGCGCGCAAGGTGCCCGGCGCGATCCTGATCGCGATCCTCGTCGCGGCCGCGGCCGGCGTGCCGCTCGGCGTCACGCATCTGCCCGCGTCGTTCGTGTCGCTGCCGCACAGTATCGCGCCGATTGCGTTCAAGCTCGACATCGGCAGCGCGTTGAGCCTCGCAGCCGCGCCGTACCTGTTCGCGTTCTTCGCGGCGGAATTCTTCTCGACGCTCGGTACGGCGCTCGCGGTCGGTGCGAAGGCGAACCTGCTCGACGAACAGGGCAACCTGCCGAACATCAACCGGCCGTTCCTCGTCGATTCGCTCGCGGCGACGCTCGGGCCCGTGTTCGGCATTCCCGCGCTGACCGCGCTGATCGAATCGGCGGCAGGCGTCGAGGCCGGCGGCCGCAGCGGGCTGTCGTCGCTGGCGGCGGCCGTGCTGTTCGCCGCGATGCTGCTGTTCGTGCCGGTCGCGCTCGCGATCCCGAAAGAGGCGACCGCGCCGGCGCTGATCCTGATCGGGCTGTCGATGTTCGCGACGATCCGCCATACGCACTTCGACGACTTCACCGATGCGCTGCCCGTGATGTCGATGGTGCTGCTCACGCTGATGTCGAACAGCTTCGGCACCGGCATCGCGGGCGGGCTGCTGTGCTACGTGCTCGTTAAGCTGCTGGCCGGCCGCTGGCGCGACGTGTCGTGGGGGCTCGTCGTGCTCGCGCTTCCGCTCGGCTACTACTTCTGGACCGTCGTGAAGCCGCACTGAGAGACGGCTTTCGCGACGCATCGGCACTACCGAAAAAAGAGACTGCAATGAAGGGAACACCAGGTAACGTCCCGGCCGCGCGCACGGGCATCGAGATCACGCCGGCCCATCGGGCCTTCTTCCGCGCGCTGCCGAAGGTTGAGCTGCATTGCCACCTGCTCGGCGCGGTGCGGCACGACACGTTCGTCGCACTCGCGGAGCGCAGCGGCGCGCCGATCGAGCGCGCGGAGATCGACGCGTTCTATGCGCGCGGCGAGAAGCCGGTCGGCGTGCTGCACGTGCTGCGCGCGCTCGACCAGTATCTGCTCACGCAGCCCGACGACCTGCGGCGGATTGCATACGAGTATCTGGAGGATGCGGCCGCGCACAACGTCCGGCATGCGGAATTCTTCTGGAATCCGACGGGTACGGTGCGTGTGTCGGGTATCGCGTATGCGGATGCGCAGGCCGCGATCGTGACGGGTATTCGCGACGCCGCACGCGACTTCGGGATCGGCGCGCGCCTGATCCCGAGCATCGACCGCGAGCAGGATCCCGACGAAGCGGTGGCGATCGTCGAATGGATGAAGGCGAATCGCGCGGACGAAGTCGCGGGCATCGGGATCGACTATCGCGAGAACGACCGGCCGCCGGAGCTGTTCTGGAAGGCTTACCGCAATGCGCGTGCGGCGGGCTTTCGCACGACCGCGCATGCGGGCGAATTCGGGATGCCGTGGCGCAACGTCGAGACGGCCGTCGATCTGTTGCAGGTCGATCGCGTCGATCACGGCTATACGATCGTCGACAACCCGGAGCTGTGCGCCCGCTATGCGGAGCGCGGGATCGTCTTCACCGTCGTGCCGACGAATTCGTACTACCTGCGCACGCTGCCGCCGGAGCAATGGGCGGAACGGCACCCGATGCGCAAGATGCCGGGCCTCGGGCTGAGGATCCATCCGAACACCGACGATCCGACGCTGCACAAGGTCAATCCGTCGGAGGCGTGGGAGCTGATGTTCAGCCATTTCGGCTTCACCGTGGCCGAGCTGAAGCAGTTCATGCTGAACGGGATCGACGGCGCGTGGGTGGACGACGCGACGAAGGCTGCGTGGCGTGCGGCGTGGGCGCCGGAGTTCGACGCGTTGGCTGCCACGCTCGCGGCGGCCTGAACGCAGCTGCGTTTTACGCCGGCCGGTGCTTCAACCGGCCGGCGACTCGTTGTGACGGAACAGCTCCGCGACGCCCGGCAGGCCGCCGGCGTCGAGCAATTCCGCGTCGCGGTACAGCAGGTTCGCGATCGCGACTGCGCTATGGGTCATGCGGGTTCCACTCTCGTTGAACGATGACGACGATGGTGCGCGACGCGCGGCGGCTCCGCTTCGTCCGGGTGGCCTGAGCCGGCACACGCCACTCCACACCTTTTCATTTCCCTGCACATCGCCGTTATGGGCACGCGCCGGCTGGCACACGTCGCCCGCGTTCGCTATATTGGCGTCCGGTAGCGATGGGTCGTGTCGCGGCCGCCGTGCGCTGTCGCGCCGGATATTCCCAAAACAATTCGAAGAGAGAGGCTTCAGCCGTGCGTACCCCCTTGTTCTGTCTGCTGTTGCTCGCGTCGCTGTCCGCGCGGGCCAGCACTGCCTGTGATGCGTTGCTCGGCGATTACGCGCCGGCGGCCGGCAAACCCGCGACGCTGCGCGTCGAGAAAGTGGGCGGCGAGATCGTGCTGCGTGTGCGCGACGCCGGCCAGTGGAGTGTCGAAACGGCGCCGACGCACGAGGCCGAGCTGGAAACCGACGGTCCCGACAAGGCGCCGCCGGGCACCTGCGTGCTCGACGTGCCGGGCGGCGAACTGATCAAGCTGCCGATCGGCGCCCCGTATCAGGTCACATCGATTGCCGGCAAGAACTTCGAGACGAAGCATTCGACGACTGGCGTCGTGATGCTGGCGATGCAGGGTTTTCAGGTCAACGGCCTGGAACTGTATCCGGTCGCGCGCAGCGGCGATTCGCCGCCGGAGCCCGTGAAGGCGGTGGCGGGGCGGGAGATTGCCGGCGCGGGCCCGTGCCCGGGCCACCGTCCGCCCGACATGAGCCAGGCCGACTTCGATGCGCTGCCGGAACCCGCGCACACGTATTTCGCCGAACTCGATCCGGTGCGGCAGCGCGCATTCGTGTGCGGCCAGGCGCTCGACGAGATCGTTGGCGACGGCCTGACGTCGAACGACGACAAGGAAATCGATACGATGTGGCGCCGGCTCGGCATGCTGTTGCGCGCGCATCAGGTGCCGCGTGACGAACTCGGCCGCGACGATCGCTGGCGCGTGGCCGGCCAGTTGCTGCGGCAGAACCGGCCCGACGCAGGCGCGCAGGCGTCGCCCGATCGCGCGCGCCGGCAGGCACTCGTGCTCGACGCGCTGGTGCCGAACCTGCCGCCGCCCGACACGCTGCGCGATGGCCGTGAAGAGCAGGCGAGCGACCTCGTCGCCGAAATCGTGAAACTGCCGGAACCGGATGCACTCGCCGTGCTCGGCAAGCTGCAGGCGCGAGGCATGCTGCGCTGGCAGCTTCGTGACAACAACCCGTACCGGCTCGCCGACGTCGCATTGCCGGACGCATTGAATCCGCCCGCGGCGGCTTCGGTCTTCGTGCTGCTCGCGAAGGAGGCGAGCCCGGACGTGCTGCATGACGATGCGCTGCTCGACGGCGAGGTGACTGCGCGCCGTGTCGACGGCGTGCAGCGCCTGCTCGACGCCGGCGTGAAGCCGTCCGCGAAAGTGCTGGCGGACGCCGCCGACACGCCGGAGATCCTGCGGCTGCTGAAGGCATCCACCGCACGCTGACGGCGGGCGAACCGACGCAATACGACGACAACAAGAACGAGGGCGACCCTTCCGATGGGCAATCGATCATGGCTGTATCTCCAGGCCGGTGACGGCGACGACGCGCGAACGATCGCGCTCGCGGAATCCAACAATCACTTTCCGCTGCTGTGGCGCGTGCTGCTCGCCGACGGCGGCGCGGGCGAGGCGATCACCGATCAGCGCGTGTTCGGCGATGCCGGCACGCCGAATCTCACCAGCGACGCGCGCACTGCGCTTGCGCGACTCAGCCGGCTCGCGTCGTTCGTCGTCGCGTATCCGCTGCCGGGCGACGATCCGGCGCTCGCGCGCCAGTTCGATGCGGTCGTGTGTCATCTCGGCGAATCGATCGACGCGCTCGGCGACGCGCACGGCGCACCCCGGTTTTCCGCGAATCTCGACGAGTTGTCGTGGCTCGACGGCGGCGATCCGAACGACTACATCGACCAGGAACGCGATACCTGCACGCGGCTGTGGTGGCAGGTGGCGAACTGCATGGATTTCCGCGACGTGCGCGGCGTGCGCGATGTGCTCGAGATCGAGTCGCCGCCCGACTGGCGCGACTGGGCGTGGGGTTTCGGGTTCGGCGGCATGTTGCATCACTATTTCGTTCGTCAGGAGCCGCCGCGCGGCGTGACGTTTGCCGAGCTGTTCGATGCCGGCGAAGTGCATGGCGACCGGCTCGGCTACGGCATGTTCAGCTTTCGTGCACGCAACGGGCTGTGGGGTGTGCGACGTGAAACCAACGATGCATGGCACGTGATCGTGCCGCCCGAGTGGACGAACCTGTGGGCGAGCGGCGCGCGTGACGACCGGCTGCTATGGGCCGAGCGCGACGGGAAGGTCGGCCTGCTGTTCGCCGATGGCGATGTCGACCGCGATGGCGACGAGATGCGGGTCGTGCGCGAACCGTCGTTCGATGCCGTGTGGGATTTCAGCGGCGACGTCGCCTGCGTGCGCGTCGGTGAGCGGTTCGGACTCGTGCGCACGGACGGCACGTGGGCGCTCGAACCGTCGCTCGACGATTTCGGCGATTTCACGGGCGGGGTCGCATCCGCGAGCCTGGACGGCCGCTGGGGCTTCGTCGACACGCGCGGCGCATGGGTGATTCCGCCGCGTTTCGACGATGCGCATGAATTCGAGAACGGCACCGTCGCGGCGGTATCCGAGGGCGAACGATGGGGGCTGATCGGGCGCGACGGGCAATGGCGCGCGCAGCCCGAGTGGGACGCGCTCGAATGGTCGTCCGAATGCGGCGCCTTCGTCGCGCGGCGCAGCGGTCACGTCGGCCTCGTCGATGCGAAAGGCCGCGTCGTCGTCGAGCCGCATTATGCGGAAGTCGCCCGGCTGACCGACGACGAACGGACGGACATGCTGACCGAACTCGGCGCGATCCGCCACATCGTGCGGCGTGACGACGGCCGTTGCGCGATCGTCGACGGGCAGGGCCGCGTGCTGACGCCGTTCGACTTCGTCAACATGGCGGCGCTGCCATGGTTGCCCGATGACGAAGCCGTGCCGGGCGAGCTGTTCACGCGTTACGCGATCGGCGTCCTGCCGGGCGAGCCGGTGCAGCTCGCGATCTGCGATCTCGAGACGGGCGCGACGCTCGTGCAGGGGCGCTACGACGATGTGGCCGGCCTGTTCTGGGGCGCCGATCACGGCTGGCTGGCCTGTGTGGAGGATGAGGGCGGCGGAGACGTGCGGGCGACGGTGCTTCGCGCGGACGGCACCGTGCTGCATCCGGCGCGTTACACGCGGATCGGTGACGATGCACTGTTCGACAACGATCGCGATGCCGCCGACGGACACGCAATGCTGATGCCGTGGTTCGTCCGCCGTGTCGCGGTCGCGCAGAACTGGAGCCTGGGCGAACCGGTCGCCGCATTGCGCGACGACGGCGTGCCCGTTTGGCTGTACGCGGACGGGCAAGCGACGACGACGCTTCGATAGGCCGAGCCGTCGTCGTGGATGCCGGCGTGGCGCGCCGGCACCCCGATCAGCGGAAGAACTTCAGCCAGTCGAACAGGCCCGGATGCGGCGTGCGCCGCCGCGGCACCGGCGCGCTGCGCGGCCGGAAGTCCGGCGAGAACTGCACGTGCGGATCGATCGCCTTCGCGCGCAGCGCCGCGTCGTAGAACGTGCCGACGATCGGCAGCGCGCTGTGCGCGCCCGCGCCCCAGTAGTCACTGCGCAGCGTCACGCTGCCGTCGTCGAAGCCGACCCACGCACCGGCCACCAGCTGCGGATGCATCAGGATGAACCAGCCGTCCGCGTTGTCCTGCGTCGTGCCCGTCTTGCCGGCGACGTCGACGCGAATGCCGTAACGCGAACGGATGTCGGCGCCGGTGCCGCGATCGACGACATCGCGCATCACGTCGACCAGCGTCTGCGCGGCGGGCTCGGGCAACGCACGTTCGGGCGGTGCGCTGCCGAAGACGGCGAGCACCTTGCCGTCGCGATCCTCGATGCGCGTGATCATCTGCGGCGCGACGTACACGCCACGGTTCGCGATCGTGCCGTACGCGGACACCATCTCCTTCAGCGTGACGGGGCTCGTGCCGAGCGCCAGCGACGGCACCGCGTCGAGCGGGCTCTCGCGCACGCCCATCGCGCGGGCGAGCTGCGCGACCTTCGCGGCGCCTTCGTGCTGCATCACCTGCGCGGTGATGCGGTTGCGCGACAGCGCGAGCGCATCGCGCAGCGTCATCGGCTCATCGGTCGGCGGCTCGGCATCGGTCGGGCGCCAGACCGCGCGCCCGTCGATCGGGATCGCCACGGGGCGGTCGACGAACGTGTCGCCCGGCCGCATGCCGTCCGCGAACGCGGCGCCATAGACGAACGGCTTGAACGTCGAGCCGGGCTGGCGCCGCGCCTGCGACACGTGATCGAACGGCTCGCTGCCGAAATCGGGGCTGCCGACCCACGCACGGATCGCGCCGTTGCGCGGATCGATCGCGACGAAGCCGGCCTGAACCTGCGTCTTGCGCTCGCACAGCGCGCGCATGAAATCCCGATTGGCGCCGAGCCGCTTCAGCGCGACGACGTCGGTCAGCCCCGTGTCGCGCGCCTGCCGATAGTCGGGCGTCTGGCGGATGAAGCCGCGGAACAGGTCGTTGCGCAGCCCGCAGCCGGACGGGCCGCGCCATGCGCCGTCGGCGATCGCCTGCAGCCGTTCGGTCTGCCGCGTCAGCGCCTGCGTCGCCATGTCCTGCAGCCGCGCGTCGAGCGTCGTGCGCACGACGAGGCCGTCCGAGTAGAGGTCGTAGTTGTTGCGATCGGCCCACGCGATCAGCCATTTGCGCAACTGCACCGCGAAGTGCGGGGCGAGGCCGGGCTGCCCCGACTGCGGCTCGAAGTCGACGCGCAGCGGCCGGCGCTGCAGTTTCGCGAGCTGTTGCGGCGTCAGCATGTGCATCTGCGCCATCCGGTCGAGCACGATGTTGCGACGCTGTACCGCGCGCTCCGGGTTCAGCACCGGGTTGTAGTAGCTGTTGCCCTTCAGCATCCCGACGAGCGTCGCGCTTTCGGCGATGTCGAGCTGGTCGGCTGACTTGCCGAAGTAGGTGCGTGCTGCCATTTCGACGCCGTACGCGTTGTACAGGAACGGCACGGTGTTCAGGTAGGTCTCGAGAATCTCGTCCTTGCTGTACACCGACTCGATCTTGAACGCGGTGATCAGCTCCTTCACCTTGCGCGTGAGCGTCGGCGCGCGGCCGACTTCGTCCGGATACAGGTTGCGTGCGAGCTGCTGCGTGATCGTCGAGCCGCCCTGGCGGTCGCCCGAGAAAGTATGCAGCCCGGCCGCGATCGTGCGGCGCAGGTCGATGCCGTGATGCGCGTAGAAACGGTGGTCTTCGGTCGCGATCAGCGCGTCGACCATGTGCGGCGAGATCTGCTTGAGCGGCACCCATTCGCGGTTGACGGGCCGGAACTCGGCGATCAGCTGGCCGTCGGCGGACAGCACGCGCGCGGGACGGTCGATGCGCGCCTTGCGGATGTCGCCGATGCTCGGCGTGAACGGGACGAACGCGAGCAGCACCAGCAGGCCCAGCGCCGGGATCGCGGCGAGCGTCAGCGCGACGCCGCGGCGCGTCGGATGGCGCAGGCGATGCAGCGCGCCGGCGCCCAGCGCGCGGATGCGCGCGCCGCAGGCG